>DUOF01000053.1 GCA_012839015.1 bacterium | reverse complement strand
TAATCAGCGGTTGCTCGGTTTTATAGAATGTTACTTAATAACATTCAGTAACATTTTTATTGCAGTAAAAAAGCCGGGCTGTTGCCCGGCGCGAGAGGTCTAATAAGGTTTTATAAAATTGTGTTATTAATCACCCCTTTAATTAATTTTACTCGTTACAAAAAACTTTTCAGCAGATTTACCCTCGATTAAAGTTTTAACCTCATTATGGTTTCCTATATTTATTACATAGTTTATTTTTTCCCCTTGCTCTAACCACCTACTAGCCCTATAAACCTCACTATCTCCAAGATAAGCACTAATAATTATCGGTTCTTTGCCGATATTTTTAGCACTCATAATTACCTGCCCTCCATCATTCATAACTGAGGAAGGTACGGCTACGGCTATTTGGTTTTTTTGTTTTTCAGGTTTTACTTTCTCCTGTAAGATAATTTCTTCCCCTATTCCTAGTTGTGGGGTAGTTACCAATGAGGTAACAGGTCTAGTAAAATGATACACGTTTCCTGCCAGTAGAAGTAAAATAACTACCCATATAGCCCATCCTTTAGCCTTATCTTTCTTATTTTTAGTTTGATCCATTTTTTTAATCTCCTTTCACTAATGTAATTTCAGCATCAATATATTGTTTTTGGCTCATATTGTCGGATGTAAGGGTTATATATAATTGCTCACCCTTAACATAAGCCTGTATATTGATGTTTTCAGTATTATTATTAATCTGTTCTAAGTAATGACTAGAGTTAATCGGTACAGCGAACTCTTCCCCGAATTTTACCTGTTTTTCAAGGGAGTAATTATCGGCTATTAGTTCATTTCCTATCGATTCTTGATTTTGCACTTGAATCTTAAAATCTGAAATTAAATCTGCATTAGCTACACTAACATTAATAGCTGATATAGCTATTAATAAGGTTAAAAAAACTTTTTGAATTTTAAGCATTTCGTCACCTACCTTTAAAGAATCTCATAAAAAAAGCAGGGAATTTCACCCTGCTTCTTAAAAAATTTTTAAACGTCAGCACTAAAATTTAAGATTAGTTCCCCTTCAAATGCTTTGCCTAGTATTCTACGTTTATCCGCTTCCAGTTGTGCGGTTAGTTCGATTTCTTTTTCAACAATACCGTCAGCACTTGCTTCAATTCCTCCAAGGTCAATATCTGTTGTGCTTGCGGTAAATATTTGCGATGCCGTACCTACCCTGTCAAAGTCACCCTCTGCGGACAAGGTTAATTTAGCTTGATTTTGTGCTTCTGTTAAACTAATTCCCGATAAATCTGTTACTAGAGTTGGATTCCACCTATCGGCTTTTTCTTGAGTAAATTCCGTTAATTCTACTTTTACAGGTATTAAACTAGTTGAAGTAATAGTAATACTGTCTTGTGCTTGTGTTTGCCCTGCTGTCATATCTAGTATGATATTTGCTGAAGATATACCGATTTCAATTTCCGCTGGGTCGATTTGGCCACTTAAATTAATGACCGTATCAGCGAGTACCATCGAAGTCATAAGGCTCATAATCAACATAGTAATGATAATCGTTTGGATTTTTTTCATTACATATTCCTCCTTAGTTTTTGATAACTATTTTTGGTTGTGAATTGTGTTCCAATTCACGGTCAACGGGGTTCGGGATTTCTATACTTATTGTTTCGCCACTTGGGGATAGTGTGCGAATTACAATACTTGGAGAGTTAACTCTTGCATTAGGCGATTGGTTGTTATCTAAACTGCGGTTTATAATACCGGGGATATTTGTTACAAATACTGGCAAATCATCATTAATTAAATCACGATTCAGTATATCAGGAAGTGATATATTTACCGGTATAGGGTTAGTTGTAAATTCTTTAGGCTCCACTTCCGGTAAATTAATATCAATCGGGGTGGTAGTATCGTTCTCTAAATCTCGTTCTTCAATTTCGGGTACTGTAATGTTATATCCTATTGGAATAAATGTTCTATTGAAGTTTTTAGCATAGGTTTCGGCAGTTGAGCCTTTGTAACCGTAGATAATTGTGTTTTGAGGCAAAGTATTAGCATTATTATATATGACAGTATTAGGGTTATATAATTTTATTTCGCTTAAATTAGTGCAATTATAAAAAGCACTATTACTTATACTGGTTACGCTGTCGGGGATAGTTACGCTGGTTAGACCAGTGCATTTTTCGAAAGCACTATTACCTATACTGGTTACGCTGTTGGGGATAGTTATGCTGGTTAGGCTGGTGCAATTACGAAAAGCACGATTACCGATACTGGTTACGTTTTCGGGGATAAACACATTAGGCAGCTTTGTACAGTTATTAAAAGCCTCCGTGCCTATAGTAGTAACACTGTCAGGGATAATTATATTAGTTAATGTAGTATAGCCTTTACAGGCATAATCAGGTATCTTTACCATATCATTGGCAAAAATTACAGTTGCTAGGTTGGTACAACCTGCGAAAGCTGATGATGATGAAAACCCCATCGTAGCTACATTTTTTGGGATAATGATACTTGTTAGACCCGTACAACCATAAAAAGCACTGCCTACTATACTAGTTACACTATCTGGAATCGTTATGTCAGTTAACCCTGTGCATTGACTAAAAGCTCCAGAGCCTATCGTGATCACACTATCCGGGATAGTTATTGATTTAAGAGATTTACAACCATCAAATATACGGGTTGGTATTTCAACGACTCCTTCATCAAACTCAAAACTTGTTATATTGGTTCCTTGGAAACAAGCAATATTA
>DUOF01000052.1 GCA_012839015.1 bacterium | reverse complement strand
TCTTGGTTCATATCATCACCATTTAATTATATGAATTAAAAAAAGATTAAATGATTTTAAGAAAAATGGGCAACATAATCAAGACTGATATAAATATAATTTAGGTCGAAACATTGATTAAAACGGGAAAATATATAATAATAAATACGTACAAGGGGGAACAAGAATGTTTAAAAAACTAGGAGCAGTATTTGCATTAAGCGCGTTGTTTATTACAGGATGTAGTTGTGAGCCAACAGTAGTAGAACCAGAAGGGTATGAGGGAGTTTACTCATACAGTAGTGCATATGGTAATACTTATGGTGCTAAGGTAAAAGTAGAAATTGATAAGGACACCAAGAAGGTTACTAAAGTTCATCTATATGATGATACTGATGAAATGACTAACCTTAGTGGCGCATTAGGAACGTGGACTGAAGAAGATAGAGCTAACTGGAATGATAACAAGGTTGAATTTTTAAAATCATTTGAAGGTCTAACACTAGAAGAAATCATGAGTATTGAAGTACCTACTAATGAGGATGGTGAACCTAATGGTCTTGAAGAAGATGCCACTGGATATGGAACATTTGACGTTGTAGCAGGTGCTACACAAAGTTCTGGTAGAGTTATCAAAGCGGTTTAAAAGGCTATTAGTGACTCAGGACTTTACGAAGCAGCAACAGAATAAACAAATAAATGATTAATTAAAAACTTGAAGAAGAATAACTGAGGTTATTCTTTTTTTATATTACTTAAGGCAATTTAAGCATTTGCCTATAAGTTAAATTTTCAAGTGCATATTTTAACTAGGAGGTTTTAAAATGGTTAGAATATATGTTTATGAAAAAAAATTGTTAGAAGACATAGAAAAAGTTCATTCAAGATTAATATCTAAGATTAAGAACAACCAAAAAATAATTATGATCGTCGATAAAGACGGTTTTAAAATAAATGACAAGCAGTTAACTGTTGAAATAGATAATAAACTAGAAACTATAATAGGACTGATAGAGGCTAATGATTTAATCATTATCAAAAGTGAGAGAGATCCCTTAGAGGAAGCAGTAGCAATATCAGCCTTACTTGAAACGTATAAGGTAAGCTACTTTACTTCGCAAATTGATGATATAAAAGAAACAAAAAAAGTAGTTAACTACCAAGAAATGCTGGCTATCAATCGTTGTTTGAACTTAATGGATGAAAAGAACTTAAAAAAAGCTAGCGAGAGGGATGTTAAGATAAAGATTAGGGATAGTGGAGGAAAAGAAATATATCTAGTAGGTAAAAAGGGTAATAAGGATGACATTATCTATTTAAACAAACAAGGAAATAATTTCGAGGTAGTCTATAAGAATATGTATGTCTTCAATAATTTATATAGCCTTATGAGTAAAAATAGGGTTAGGTGGGAAGACTTAACTCTTGAAGGTAACCTATTAACAGTTAAATTTGGTGATGAAGAGAACGTTAGAATGTTCGAGCAAATCATCAAGTTGTTCCAATAAATGAAGATTGTTTTTGAAATGGTGGCTATGTTATAATTTACTTGGAGGCAGTTTATGAGCAAACTAGATAAAGCAATAAACCAAATCATCACACACCCAAACTATAATCGTTTAGTCGAATGCTTTAGTGCGCACCGCTGGGGTACTTTGGAAAGCTCTGCTAAAATTAGGGTTTTACAAACACTTGAGAATGAAGTGGCTAAAATGACTAACAGAAGGTTTAAAAAAGTAAAAAGTGATAAGTTTGCTTTATCTATCTTAGAAGTAGGTAAAGACGAGATAAACCTTAAAACTAGTGATTTAGAAAATGATACTTCCCCATATATCTTTTTAAGAGAATACTTATTAGAATTTAAACTTCAAGAACAAAATGCAATCCTAAAAAATAATAATAGAGATAAAAACGCATCAGAAGAAGAATTCACTTTATGGAAGAAAAATAACTGTGTCTCTTTAATAGACTCAGAACTAAAGTGTCTATTACCAAAGAGTGATCCAGATTACCATTACCAGCCTTTGCTAGTAAGTGCCAACAGTTTTGCTACCGAAACGGTTGAAAAAATGATTAAAACAGTTTATCAAAAATACACACTGGATAAATATATTGAACGCTTTTATGCTTTTAAAAAACCATTCTTAAGAGTCTATGGTGATGTAAAAAAACAAGCCAAAGTCTTAGAACAGATTAATGAAAAAGCAAAAATTATTGAAAGTGAAAGAAAAGAAATAACTAAGTTTATTATTAGAAATAGTGTAGGACTTGAAAAACTAAGTGATAAGGAGTTATACGCTTCTATGCACCCAATCCTTAACAGAATACATGATAGGAAATTAAGTGAAAAACTAGTGGAAATACTAATCAAAAGAGAACTAGCAACGTATGGAATAACGAGTAATATTAAAATAAATAATACCTTTAAATTATCTCTAGCAAACGTTATCAATAATATAACTAAGAACATAATCATTAACATTGATAAAGTTAATGCGCGTTTAAGCGATGAATTTAAAAAAGAAATAAGAATAAACAAGGGTAAACCTTCACTTACTGAACTAGATAAAGGTGTAGAACCTAATAGGATATTAAGAAAAGCAGTTTATTTGGATATTAAGAAAAAGATTATAGAGTCAATTACTAGCGTAAGTGACAATCCTAAACTAATTGAAGAAATAAATGCTCTAGATGGTTCATTCAATCTACCCTTTGAAAGGGTTATTGAAGAATACTATGGAGTTAGTTTTGAAGAGTATTACAATAAACTTGTAAAATCTTTGAGTGAAAAAGATAAACCTTACGTTGATATAAAGCCGAGAAGAGATTTCAATTTAGAAATAGGACTTAGAAAGAAAATAATAAATCATGTTAAGCAGATTCACTCCTTCAACTGGAATGATTTAAGTGATGAAAATAAAAAACAATTCTTTCAAAAACTAGAATATATAGTTAGTAGCTATTACGGGGTTATTCCTACTGAAATAGTCTTTAGTAAAGATATTACTACTAAAGGTGTATATAATCATAATCAAAGGAAGATATACATTAATGATAAAGATGAAACAAATCAGTATAAAATGTTAGAAATTTACTTCCATGAGAAGAGACACAACTTGCAATTTATGGTTACCAAAGGTGAAATAAATCCAAGAGATATAGGGATGGACCACAAACAGGTTGAACTACTTAGAAGAAACGAGAAATTCAATTATTACTTTGGTATATCTAACTATATTTTTGAGCCTATGTATGACTATGTAGCACAACCACAAGAAATAGATGCCTTTAGATGGTCAACTAACCTAAATTACGAGATTACTAAGGATATAACTGAACTTGTCGGTGAGGATATCAAGGTAATCGACTATTTAAGTAAAAAAGCCAAGACGTGTCCTTACACTAGAAAGAGTAAAGCAGAACACGAACAGAGTTTTGAGAGGGTTCTTAGAACCTGGGACGAAAATGAAAAAATAATTGATACATGCGATGATAAATTCTATGACCTAAAGAGCTACTTTGGTGACTTAGAAATTCTGAGTAACAAAGAGTTCTACAATTACTTTAATGAATACGTTTGGTACCGACTTAGTGATTATGAAAGAGTCAAGGTAATTAAAGAGTTAGACCGACGCGAATGTCTAGTTAGCAAAAGAAGAAGGGTTGATATGAATATAATTGATGACTATGATATTGGCAATTTGGATGCTGCTAGAGCTCTTGAAGCCTATTACAATGAAGCCTTCATCATGGAAG
>DUOF01000051.1 GCA_012839015.1 bacterium | reverse complement strand
GAGAAAGAATATTTTAAAAAATTACTAGATTCTGGAGAAAACAATTACGATATTATAGATTTACGAGCAAATTTCTATAAAGAACTTAGAAAAACTACCAAATATCTTAATTCAGAAGAGTTAAAAAACAACTATTTAATGAGTCTAGAACAACATGAAGGCATGATAAATTACTTAAAAACGAATTACAACAGTTTAATAGAAAAAGGAGAACTAGAAGGAGTAGCATTTGAAAAATATTTAGCTGCTAATAGATCTGTTGATCTTTTCCGGTTATCAGAAAGAATAGAATTCTACAAAAAAGCTATTGAACTAGGTGACAAAATTCAAGAAAAAGATGCGTACGTAAGAGGTATACAAGAAGCTAAGAATGAAAAGACGGCATCCGCAAAGAAACCAACACCTAATACTAAAACTACATCGATGCAAAGATAAGTAGTAGATCATATCTACTGCTTTTTTATTGCTTACAAAGTTAGTATTATTTTCTTGGATATAAACAAGACTATCCAAATCTATAGATTGCCTAAATCCAGTTAATTAGTTATAATTAACTTACTACGGGGGTTCTTTATATGAGTTTAAAAGTTAATCAGTATGCAGAGGTTTATAAAAGGGTTCAAAACACCTCCTTTGAACAAATTTTTAAGTTATTAGAAGACCACACCGACAAAACACTTTTCTATCGTGGTATTAGTGACAAAGAACTTAATTACCTGTCTCAGGTAGAATTAAAACTAGGGTACAAACTACCAAAGGATTACCTAAATTTACTTAAAATTAGTAATGGTAATACCATTTTTGATTTCAATTTTCTATCAGTGACAAATCCCGAAGATGAGAGAGGGTTATTTCACCTTAACTTTAAAAGCCCTTTTAAGAACAACTATCAAGTTCCACAAGGTGAACTTGTTATCGCTAAGAGCGATAATTTATTCGTGACCCTGGGTCTAGATGATGAATCATACGCTTATTACAATATATATGAAAAAAGTAGTAAGAAAAGATTTCTAACTACTAATGAAGTGGCCCATATTATTTATTATGAAATAAGTTTTCATTTATTTAATAAAGAAGTCTAAATTGTATGTGATTTTTCCTTTTGCATATCTGTATTTAGGTAGTTTTTTACAGTGCAGAACTTTTCCTTATTCTTTAAATACTGAGACGGGTTAGTTCTTCTGTATTTTGGATCTTGCAGCATATTAACAATTGCATTTCTTGCAATAACTTTACCATAATTTTTAGAAATTGAATTAACATCTATTTCCTTGGTATTATCAAAACTAGAATAGAACGCTTGATACTCATCAAATAAGTTTTTATTTTGTTTATATAACTTATAGAAAGACGAATATGCTAGGTAGTCATTCTTAACTAATTCTTTTCTATTAGTAATCGATTTTTGCTCACCTTTAATTACTCTAGCAGTTTGATAGTTAATGCTATCGTAAATAGAGAAATCATTAAGAATTAATTTAGTTTTATAACCTTTACTCTTTAAGGAATCTACCTTCTTAGCAATATCAGAAATGTTTTTACCAGAATCATGAATAATTAGGTTTGCTTTGTTAATTGAATACTTTTCCAAACCTTCATTTATCTTATCAATCGGCAAAGAAAAATAATCTAGGTTAACTCCTCTTATTTTATTAAGATAATCTTCATATATTTTAGCAGAAAAAACATTATCAGGGCTTAGGACTACTACTGCTTGTCCATCTTTCTTGATATCAAAGTCGTTATAATTAAAATCCTCATAACTTACAGGAGTGTTATTACCCTCTGTTTGTTTTATTATCTCAATAGCAGTCTTGTGATCAAGACTGTGTTCCCTACATATCTCTAAAAATATTTCATCATTGTAATTAATGACTCTATTTTTAAAATATGGACTAGTTGTTTCCCTAGTGTTATTTCTACTCATCGGCACCATTCCTTTAGTTCCTTTTTATTTTACTATGTCGCTTACAATAAATCAATTACTAATGTGTCGCTCGCTGTAATCGGAATCATAAAGGTCTTCTGCTACAAAAGTTAAAACACTAAGTTTATTCTCTTCTATTTCATTAGAATAGTCTTTTATTAGGTATTCGTAAATATGTTTTTTTACAAGTTCAATCTTATCGGCGTCTAGGGTTATTTTGCCCCCATCCTTACTAGGCATTCTTCCAATCCTTCGTTTAGACACTGATCTTATCGCATCTAACTTCAAGTATGATGTTTGATTGGTGTTCTCTGAATTTAACTCCTCAATAACTCCAAGTTCTATAGTTAATGGCGAAGAATCAGAAGGTCTACTGGTAAGCGGGATAACAACTACATTGCCTAAATCTATTAACCAAACAAGCGCATAATGCCCCTTAGTAGACATATCAGATAATTCGCTTCCCACGTTAACACCAAACTCTACCCAAACGATGTCTCCTCTTTTAATATCGTCTGGTTGAGGACCATAACCTAACTTGAAAACACTTTGACGAAAATAATTAGTTTTTTTGTCTAACCAATTTAAGTATTCTAATGATAAAAGAGGATCTATATCAAATAATTTTCTTTTTATATTTTTTAATATTCTATCTATT
>DUOF01000050.1 GCA_012839015.1 bacterium | reverse complement strand
TATTTTATTTATAAGTTTATTATTGAATTTTATTTTCTAATATGTAATAGTTATTTTATTTTTATTAAGTCGACAGAAAAAGTAAAATGATTTTGTTATTTAGCGCCCTGAGAAAGTTTTTCTTTAACTCCATTTGTATCTTATGGTATAATGCAGTTGTCAAAGAAAAATAAGAGGTGTATTATATGTCAAAGATTAGTCCTAAATTCTTAGAAAAAGCTAATAAGATCGCTGATAAATATCAAACGATCATTGATGCTTCTTCTAGTGAAATTCCTAATTTCTCACATGAGGTAGATGATGAAAAATTTCAAATATTCATCATCACTGATGCTCATATAGGGAGTAAGGAAGCAGATTTGAAGTTATTGAAGAATTATATTAAGAAAATCGAGAAAACCCCTAATGCTGTAGTTATCGTTTTGGGTGACTTACTTGATATGGCGCTTAAGAACTCCAAATCTGATATATACGATGCAGCTATTTCTCCTTCAGATCAAGTTATGACCGCTATCTCTCTTTTACATCCTATAAAGGATAAAATAGCAGTTGTTACTAGAGGTAACCATGAGTACCGTTCCGACAAGGAAACGGACTTAAATCCATTACTACCAATGAATCTTGCCCTTGGTCTTGAAGATAAATATGCTAAAGATTCCTTTAGTTTAGTTATCGAAAATGACAAAGGTGAGAAATTCAATATTTTTGGTAGTCACGGAAGTGGTTTAGGTGGAAGAAAAGAAACCCGTATTATTAACAGCGCTGTTAATGTCAGTAATAATAGTCTTGGTAATTTCGATTTATATGTATTTGGTCACAAGCATATAAGCGCAGGTTTTGAACAGGAAGTTAGTGTTTTAAATGAAGACGGAACTATCAGTAAAAAAATAAAGAGAATTTATATCGAACCTGCCTTCTTGAAAAAGGGTGGCTATGGAGAAATGTATAACTTTAAGACCCCTCCTACTCAACACCACTTCTTCGAAGTAGAGTTCAAGAATGGTATGCCTTTATTTACTGTTCATGACTTTGTTCCTTCTTATCAAAGAAATGTTTCTAAGAAGAGTGCTTATAAGAAAGCTTTAGAAGAAAAAAATAAAAAACAAAATATCATAAAAGGGGGCCGTTAATATGTACGGAGTTAAGAGTGTAGATAATAAGAAGTTCTGTGGTAAATGCGAAATCGAGGTAATCGAGGGGCACAATTATTGCCATAACTGTGGTAACCCACTTAACCTAGAATCTGTAACTAATACTATGCAAGAGAACTTACAAATTATTGATGAGTATATCGAAGAAGTAGCACTTTATTCAAAAGAAAACGACACAACTTTAAAGGATGCCCTTAAAAAAGTTCGTGAAGACTATGAATAGGAGGAATGACAATGCCATTTAATAAATTTAGCGAAACTAAATATGATAACGTTAACAAAAGGACTGCACTTATCCCTGAAAAGATACGCTACAGTGTTAACTCCAACAAGATGAAGGTATTCGTCCTTTCTAACTTATTTATCGGGAGTGATCTAACTGATATACAGACACTAAAAGAATATATTAGTAAAATCAAATCTACTCCTGGTTCTACTGTAATAATACTGGGTAATTTACTTGAAAAACAATCTACTAAAGATCAAATACAAAAAAGACTTGAGGTAATCGCTAATGGCGATACCTTAGAATCAATAAATGACTTTATTACTGAGGAACAAGTTGAAGTAATCAAACTACTAAACCCAATTAAAGATAAGATTGCGGTAGCAGTTAGAGGTAAACAAGAATATGAGGTTCAAGTAGCAACTGGTGTTGATCCACTTAAAGTAGTCTTTGAAACCTTGAAGATCAAAGATAGATATGTCGGAGACTCATTCATCCTAGATCTAGGCAACAAGAACAAAGAATCTATCCAAATTTATGGTACTAATGGTGGTGCTGAAAGCACTAGCATCAAACATAGAAAAGTTAAAAAAACTAGCACTCTATTAAATTCACTAATGGATGTAGCCGATAGCGAATATAACTATTGCGATTGGTACTTGGTTTCTACTAATGGATCATTTGAACAAATAGAAGACAGTAAAGAATTCTTCGACAACATCGATCATAAAGTCGTTAATAAGACTAGAAGATTTACTTGCGTTGATGGTTGGATCAATTACACTGGATCTGCAATTACTAGTGAAAACAAGACATTCCTAAATAACCATAAAATATTTGAATGGTATTTCAGGGGTGGAAAACCTCAACTTATCAGACACGACTATCAGCCCAGCAAGGTTATTGAACAAAACGGTTCTAGAAGTCGTTAATCATTTAAATAAACATAAGAAGCACTTCAAAATGAAGTGCTTTTTCATTTAATCATTAACTTCCCTTTGATTCTCCATGTTCTTCATTCCTGTTTCAATTTTTCTATCACGATATTCCTTATTAGAGTAAAATTCAGTAAAGTTGTGAGAAATACCCTTTTCATTGGCTAGGTCGAAGTTATTTTCTTCCTCCCCTTTATTGGTAGTAACCGTGTTTATAAGTACATTGTTAGATGTCCTTTTTAGACACATATTTTCTAAATATTTATTATCTAAATTTTCGCAACTAACTTTATTTTCATATTCATCCATCTTTATCACCTCTTGTTATTGTTATTAAAGTATCCTTTTTTATTCCAAAATATTAGAATACCCCGCTTACCAAAGAACCTGCTAGAAGTCCTGCAACGGCAACCTTACCTAGGATAACACCGGTTAAGATCAGTGCAATTACTGCTAAAAGGGCTGGTGCTAACATCTCCTTAAGGGCACTCATTAAGAAATTAATAGCAGTCAACTAAGAATTTGCATTTGATAACTGTTCATCACTTGAGCAAATAATCCTATAACTAGGAAAACTATCACACTAAAAACTAATAATATGCTCGCCTGTTTTCAAATGAAAGTTCCTGAGCCTAGTTTAATATAGGACTGTATCTCTTTCATCTTCTCACTACCTCTTGAAGCCTCATTCACCCTTCTTGTTAATACAAGAGCATAAAGTAAGCCAATAATTATAATAACAATCACCACATGAATATAATTCTTCATGAAATGTCCCCCTCAGAAAATATTACATCTTATTTTCTCTAGAGATTTTAAAATTATGAAAACTAATATTTATGTTTACAAATTACCAAGCTTGTGTTTTCTAAGAAGCACCTCAAAAGCATCCTTAAGTGGCTTATAAAACCAAATTATACTTAGAAAACTGCTGACTGATAATAGTATTTCAAAGGGGATATCAAGCAATAAATAATGCCAGAAGGATACTTCGATTATAAAGATGTTAGGCATTATATTTATCCAGGAGTATAGAAGCGAAAAGAAGATACCCAAAACGGCTAAACCTAGCACAGATTCCACCTTTCTAAAGGATGAATTAAGTAAGAAAGGAATCATAAGCCAACCTATTAGTATAAAAGGGCTGTAGATAAGACTAATTGAACCAAAAGCTAAACTATCTAAAAAGACATATAGGGTTACAATAACACCAGTCCTCCTAGTTCCTAATGTTTTGGAAAATAGGATTATCAGTAGAACAGTTAGTTGAATATTAGGTAAAAAGGCCAACATTAATTTTTGTACGAACAAAATAACACTCAAAAAGGAAATCAAAACTAAGTTCTTAACCCCCTGTTTCTCCTTCATTTTTAGTTACCAAATAAAGGATCATAGGCAGTTCTAACAAACTTTATTTCATCTCCATCTTGAAATTCTATACCATCTATCCCAGCACTAGGTTCCTCGCCATTTAAAAATATAGCTATAAAATAGTTATCTTCTGAATCTAGAGAGTCTATTTTTAAGATCATGCTCCCAAAAGGATACTCCTTTATATCAACGTCAAAGTTATCACTCAATATTTGCAGTAAGGTATCACCTTCCTCAAAGTAGACATCTTTCTCACTAACAACTTCAGCCTGCTCATTTACCAAGATAATAGTTAATTCCCCTTTAGAATCTGAATAAAAACTTTTACCTAAGAAATAAAACACGGCCAAAAGTAAAACAATACCTAAAAAAGTTAAAACAGCTTTCAATCTCTTATCCATAAAATCTCCCCCGATTAATACTAAAATAACATAAATTAAAAATTAATAACTATTTAAAACTCAATAATTAAGCAAAATATTTACACCTATTTTTTTTTATTGTTTTTGGTAACAGATTTCCTTGAAAAGAATAAATAAACTAATCCTGAAATTGTAATTAATTAACGTTGGTTGTTTCGTCGGGGTAATAACACATTGTTAATTTTCCCAATACATTAAACTATATGACCCCTTAACTTATTCATATTTTATATTGAGGGGGTGGATAATATGTTTTTTAATAGGGGATGTTGTTTTAGATGTTGTAGATGTTGCTGTAGATTTTTTAGATGTTGCAGGTGTGGGTGCTGCTTCTTTTTTAACGACTTTATCTAATAAAAGTTTAGTATAGAAAAAGGAGATTTTTATCCCCTTATCTTATTTTATTCATATCTTTATCTATATTATCTTTCATTTTAGCTAACATTATTTTATAAACTTCTTCGAAATCCTTTTCATAGAAAGATTCAACGAACCTAGCTATCCTATTTAGATCATACCCCTTAAGAGTTTCTTCCCAATCAACTTCATATTGAAGTTTCTCGTTATTAATGCCGTTAATGGCATAAGGTTTAAAGAAGTTTAACTTCTCACTTAGGTATTTACTGTCTAATAGACCGTAAGGTTGAATCATGAACAGGAAAGGATGCTTTGAGTTTTCATAAAAGTTTATTCTCTTTCCTTCACCATTCTCATACAGGTTTATCTCAAGGTCACTTAGTTTACCTTCCTTCTTGCTTTCTTTTAGAATATTATTAATAATTCCTTTTTCAAAGGCATTAGAGTAATAGTCATTTAAAGCATATAGTGACAACACATCCAGAATTTCTCTTCCATCAATTGTAACAGCTTTCTCGTTAAAACCAATGTTTAATCGCTCCCTGTTCTCCTTAAGAGCGTCCCTTTTATCAAGTTCTTGCAGGATTCTTGATCTCTCTTCGGCCTTAAGGTGAATCCAGATATATTCATTAAAGAATGAATACAATTGGGTGTCACTAATTTTTTCTAGTTCATCTAGGTACTCCATTTGTTTTTCTTTCAATTCTTTGTAAGCATTTAGCTTCTTTTCATTCTTATCCCAAGTTTCAAGGATATGTTTTAGTCGTTTTTCAGAGTTCTCCTTATCTTGATGAACTCCAGATTTTAATTCGGCCATTAGATATTCAGCGAATTTTGGGTCTTTGCCATGATATCTTTCAACTTCTTTTCCAATCCTGATTGTTAAATAATCTGCAGTGCTGAAGGCATCTGCTTCTATTGGTTGGTCGAAGTAGTATCCACTACCTGCTGAAAAATAATTAAAAATACCTAGGACTATAGAACCTGAAAGGTTTTTTTTCCATAATTCAATAGTCTCATCGCTAACAGTGTGCCTTATCTCCTGACTAATATTCCCATTGTGTGAATGTTCTTGTAGTTTATGTCTACGCTCATGAAGGTAGGTATTTAAACAATCATACTGAGAAGAACTCCCCTCTAATGAGTTTGGATTAATAAACATGAACTCATTATGATATGATCCTAAATTATCACCATCACCGGAGAAGGAAATATTTGTAGGTGTATCACCAAAAATAGCCGATACCCTAAGTTCCATATCAAAAAACAACTGTTTCTTCTCTTCTAAATTTAGGTTATTCCATTTACTAGAATGGAAGTTGGTAACTATCTTAAAAAATTCTTTATCTGCTAATATCATTTCGTATATTAAGTCTAAGTCTTTAGTTGCTGCCATTTCCATCACCTACCTCTTTGAGTTTTAGTTTTATCTAAGTCTATCTTTTTTTTCATATCTCTAAGTAAATTTCGATATATCTCATCAATCTTAAGGCCGTGATAGCGCTCCAACTTAGAGATAAGTTCCTGATAATTTAACGGCTCTAACTGTTTAACTTGATCTACAAACTTATCTTCTTTAAAATTCTCCCTAAGTCCATGTTCTACCTTTTTTAAAATTTTGTTTTCAATGTCTCTACAAAATAGTGCTATTGGTTGAATTTGTCCCTCGATGGTTTTAAGGTCAAGTATATTTGGCCTTGTACCATCCCCAGCCTTATATAAATTTATCGCTAGATCTGTTGAAATTTTTGTATCTCCAAGACTCTTTATTAATGCATCTGATGATCCAATAAATCTTGCGCTTAACGAAGCAATTATTGATGAATAGAGTTTGAAATCATTCACTGGTTTAAAATCATAAACTGGATCAACACCATATTTCTTAGTTTCTCGATTGCAAACCTCTAGAAGTATTTCGGCCTTATCATCAATTCCCAATAAATCATCAAACATTGGTGCCAAGAATGTATATAAAACCTCATCATCAAGATCTTTAGTTTCGATTGATTCATATTTTTCTAAAAACTCGTCAATCATTATGTTTTCATCTTCGATTTCTTCATACGCCTTATTAATTAACTCAAATGCTTCTTGTTCTTTAACTTTATTATCAAAGTTTTTATTTTTATAATGGTAATAACTTAAATAAACCTCTAAATTAGGGGTCAGACCGCAATTCCTTGCTGATGATTTAACTACTTGATCCATGATTTTATTAGTGTACTCTCTAGCATCCAAAACTATTGGTTGATATCTATACAGGGGGTTGTCTTCTTCTAAGACACTCATCTTATTTGGATCAACAGGTGATATTAGAAGGTTTTTTCTCCATAGTTCAACCTCTTCTGTATTTCCTTGTCCTGTACCGATGCAGTAATCTTGGTATTCCTCTCTTAGTATTTTAAAATAACTCTCGATGATAGAATAAGGGTTTGAGTAAAGACGTTCATTTTGTTCAATTTCTTTTTCTATTGATGTCGCTAAAAAGAAGCCCTCAATCTCTTGGTCCACAGTAGGTAGATCCAAAAATCCTTCAATATTCTCTATGTCTTCAAGACTTTCAAGTTGTTCTAAATTTTCAGTCATTAGTGCTTCTTCAAATTTAGTGACCTCTTCAAAAACCTCCTTAGCGACGATTTCTAAAACTACATCCTCTAAGTCATAAACAAGATCAACCCTTGCCTCTATGTTATTAGGCCATTCTTTGGAATTAATTAACTTTAAAATCTCAATGAACTTTGGATTGTCAAATAATTTTTCTTCTAACAATTGAATTCTTTCAGTAAAATTCATAATCATTACTCCCTACTCCTAAATTATATCATATGTTTATGGTTAAATATAGAATTATTTTCCCTAGCAAAGGGCTTTATAAGCCATATTTGCTTATTAATTAATTTGTTATATAATCTTACAACTTAAAGAAAGGAGGTTGACCATGAACTTTATTTTATTATTTTTCGTTGCACAGCTTATCAACGTAGTTTTATCTACAATTAAATCGGTCATTACTGTAAAGGGTGGTAAACTACAAGCATCGATAATAAACGCAGTTACTTATAGTTTTAATATCATTGTTATTAAATCCCTAGTAGATGTAGATATGATGGTAGCGATTATGGTAACAATTTTTACTAACTTATTTGGTGTTTATCTTGGTTTAACTATACTTGATAAGCTAAGAAAAGATCAATTATGGAAAATTACGACTACACTTCCTACTAGTAATTTAAAAGATTTCAAACATGATTTAAATGCTTTAGACATTAGTTATATAGCATATGAAACAAGTTGGGATGATTACAAAGTAGTTGATATTTTCTCGAAACATAAAAATGATTCAAGACTAATTAAAACAGTCTTTAAAAAGTATGATGTAAAATACACCATAAGCGCCAATAGGGGATACTTATAGTAGCAAACAGCTACTTTTTTATTATAATCAATTAGTTTTTAGATGTGGTGATACTATCACACTTATTGATCTTAAACCTTCAATTTCATTTGCATGGCTCTTTGAACCGGTGCATAACTCTTTCTATGGATCGGTGTAGCACCAAATTCTTCTAGGGCTAGCATGTGTTTTTTAGTACCATAACCTTTGTTATTTTTAAGGTCATAATAGGGATAATATTTATCAAGTTCAATCATAATATCATCTCTAGTGACCTTGGCTATTATTGAAGCAGCAGCGATTGAAATTGATAACTGATCACCTTTAATAAGGGATAAGACAGGTTTTTTAACATTGCTTAATGGCATTGCATCTACAAAAATTGCATCATATTTTAAATCAATACGTCTAAGAATTTCTTCCATACCCTTCTTAGTTGCATCGTAGATATTTAACTTATCGATCGTTTCCACATCAACGATATTTATCTTTATCTCTAGGGCATCTTGTTTAATTATTTCAAATAACTCTCTTCTTTTTTTCTCAGTTATTTGTTTTGAATCGTTAATATTGTCATTTTTATAACCGGGAGGCAATATTACTCCTGCTATAACAAGTGGACCAGCAAGCGGACCCCTACCAGCCTCATCAATGCCGACTATATAATTCATGCCTTCCTCCGCATATTTATCCTCGTACTCTCTAGTTGCCATCTTGTTCACCTGGTTTTTCTAGAGAGATTCTTCCTATAATCCCATTTTTTAATTCATGCAATAAGAGTTCTTTAGCATTATCAATTGAAGGCTCTCCACCACTTATGAGTAGCCCTCGATTTATCGCTATATCATAAAAGACATTGTCTAAGTTGTTTAAGTTATATCTTTTTGTTAGTTCTTTTGGATAATTACTAATTAAGAAGTTAAGCGCTATATCACTTAGTTTATCTTTATTAAGGATTGTTTCTTTAACGGTGCCAACAAGCGCTAGTTTTATACCGGTCTGTTCATCTTCGAATTTATGCCATAAAACCCCTGGAGTGTCTAATAGTTCAATATCTCCACTCCTTACCCATTGTTGTCCTTTGGTAAAGCCTGGTATGTTGCCAACCCCGGTTGCTTTTCTTTTACTCATTTTATTAATGAATGTAGATTTACCAACGTTTGGTATACCAATTACCATCGCTCTTATAGGTCTTTTTCTTAAACCCTTTTCTTTATCCTTCGCTATTTTTTCTCTAAGTAGTATTTCACACTTGTCTAAAACCAACTTGTAGCTAAAATTATTAACTAAATCCATTTCTAATACTTCAACATTGTTTGACTTGAAGTAAGAATACCACTTTTTTGAAACACTAGGATCTGCTAAATCAATCTTAGACATTATTATTAGTCTTGGTTTATTAATACTAGTAAGTTCAGGGTTTCTACTAGCTAGTGGTGCTCTAGCATCCACTATCTCTATTAGGCAATCAATGACTTTAATCTTTTCTTTTATTTGTCTGATTGCTTTGGACATATGTCCTGGAAACCATTGTACACTCATTGTTTCACCCTAAGCGAAGTAAGGCCAAACTAGCCTTAGACCAGAACAAGTGCCGCCCTCACTACTCCTGCATTTAGAAAAAATCATTAGTCCCCTACTTTTTATTTGCGATTTATTTATAGCACCAAAACTTCTTGAGTCTGCGGAGTTCCCGCGGTTATCCCCTAAAACAAAGTATTGATCATCTAGCATTGTCTTATCAATGACCTTTGTTTGTTTCGCATAGGATTCAGGTATAAATTCTTCTTCGATTATTTCACCATTTATTCTTAAAACACCATTGTTATATTGTATTCTCTCATTAGGTAGGGCAATTATCCTTTTAACTAATAATTGGCCACCAACTTCTATCACTACTATATCAAATCTCTTTACTCCAGTAAGTCTAAAAAAGAGAGCATCACTAAGTCCCTTATCTCCATTTTCTAGAGTGGGTCTCATAGAATCCCCATCTACTAGTGAACTAGTGAAAACAAAAGTAGTAATTAATTTGGCTATTATCAAACAAATTATAATCGTAATACCAAAACTAAATTTAGATTTGTGTTTATTATAGAATACTTTGGCTTTTCCTTCTTCTTGATTCATTACTATCACCTTCTTTATTATACACTTTAATAATCAATTAAAAAACGGTAGCGTTTAGATATAATAAAAAAGTAGAATTTCTTCTACTTTCATAGTGTCACTATTTTGTGTTGGCTTCTTTGATTCTTGCAGCTTTACCAGTACGTTTACGGATATAATAGATTTTGTTTCTACGAACTTTACCTTTTCTAACTACTTCAATTGTATCAATAATTGGAGAGTTAAGTAAGAAAGTACGTTCTACCCCTACAGAACCAGACATTTTTCTAACTTTGAATGTAGCGCTTACTCCACCACGAGTCTTTGCTATTACTAATCCTTCAAAAATTTGAATCCTAGTCTTTTGTCCTTCTGTGATCTTAACGTGAACCTTGACTGTATCCCCTGATTTAAAATCAGGTAAGTCTGTTCTTATTTGACTGGCTGTAATTTCATTCACTAAATTCATATTCATAAATTACATCCTCCTTTATATATCTTGAGTGTTCATCAAATGTGACTTTTCGAGCGGACCACCTGCAGCACTTACGCTTTAGTATCATATCAAAATAAGGTTCGACATTCAAGTTTATTTTAAAGTATTTGACGGGTAGTGTAGTATACGTTACTATTTCCATATTTATATTATTAAAAAGGAACCAGTCAACGGTTCCGATTGATATCACTGTACCTTATAAATTTGCAGTAATTTTATATTTATAACTTCTTAACCGTCTCTTTTGTATTTGCTTTTCTCTTTATAAGGATAAGACTCTTAATACTACACGCTATAAAGGATAAGGATACCAGTATGATACCTATTAGTCTTTTAATGTCGTTGACAGAATAACTAGAGACTATATCATCCATATTGGAATGAATTGAAGTTATAAGCAAGATTAGACCTACTACATAAACTGATAAACAAATTATGTTAAATAAATATTTTTTCATGTTAGCTACTCCCTTTATCATTTAGGGAATTATTGGCAATTGCCTTTTTTTCCCACATTCCAATTTTACCTTCTTTTATTTCTTCAATCAACTCTCTGTCTTCTTTAGTTAGAGTATATTTATCGAAGAGATCTTTTCTATGTTTAAGAGTTATTCTTAGACTCTCTTTTTTCCTCCATTTGTTAATAGCTTGATGGTTGCCACTGTAAAGTATTTCAGGTATTTCCTTGTTTTCAAAGGTTTTGGGGATAGTAAATTGGGGGTATTCAAGTAATCCGTTTTCAAACGATTCATCAAGATGTGATTCTTCTTTTATTGCACCATCTAGTAGACGAATAACTGCGTCACTTACTACAGTAGCGGCAACTTCACCGCCGCTTAGGATGTAATCACCAATACTAATTTGTTCATCAACATAATCAAGAACCCTCTCATCTACTCCCTCATAATGACCACAGAGGATTATTAAATGGTCTTCTAAGGACAAACTCCTTACTTTTTGTTGATCAAGTTTATTCCCTCTTGGTGACATATAGATAACCTTGGAATTATCTTTCTTGACACTTCTAATAGCTTTAACGATTGGTTCAACCTTCATGATTAGCCCGTTGCCACCACCAACCGGGCGATCATCTATACGTCTATGTTTATCACTGGTAAAATCTCTAATATCAATAGTATTAAACTCTAGACAACCTTTTTCTATAGCCCGCTTATTGATTGAAGTATTCTTAAAGTCTTTAAAAAAATCCGGGAAGATAGTTAATACATCTATTTTCATCTTAATCCCTCTAAATTTATAAGAACTATTTTGTTTTCTTTAATGTTTACCTCTTCTACAAACTCTTCCATAAACGGGACTAGATAACTCTTTTCCATCTCCTTAACCCTTAGGAGATCCTGGGCTGTATTTGTAGATATTTCCTCAATTACACCGATTTTACTCCCCTTATAGTAGACGTCTAAACCAATTAATTCGTGATGATAAAAATTATCCTCCTCTAAGGGGGTTAACTCCTCCTTAGAGATGACTATTAAATAATTTTTAAGTTTCTCTGCAGTTTCAATTGTCTTTACTTCCTTGAATGTTAAATAAACAAGATTGTCCTTAAAAGTAACATTATTAATAGTATATTTAAAATATTTATCCTTAACTTCATTATAAATGGTTATAACTTTGTCTTTTTGATAACGCTCTTCCGGGAAGTCACTGTAATTTACTATTTTAACTTCTCCTTTTAGTCCTCTGGTGTTGACTATCTTTCCTACTATAACAAGCCCCATTGTTTCACCCCTTTTAAAAAAAGAGTCTTTAAACTCTTTATTTCTTCACATCAAACTTTAATCTAATACGTTTATTTTCAAGTTTAGCGTAGATATTCACAATTTCTCTTATGGCATTGGCTACTGTGCCACCTTTACCAATTAAACGACCAATATCTTGCTCATCGCAATAGACTACATAAGTATGATCTCTTAAATTCTCTTGTTCTAACATGACAATGCTAACATTGTCCTTGTGCTCAATTAATGGTGAAATAACATCTCGAATTATCTTTTCGTGATCCATTGTTATTCTCCTTTATTTCTTTTAGAATCGTGGAATTGTTTCATAATTCCAGCTTTAGAAAATAGGTTTTTCACCGTATCTGTAGGTTGAGCACCGTGGTTTAACCATTTTAAAGCTAGTTCCTCGTTGATATCAACTTTAGCAGGACTATAGTTAGGATCATATGTTCCAACATTCTCTAAAAATCTTCCATCTCTAGGTGAGCGTGAGTCTGCTGCTACTATACGATACATAGCGTGCTTGTGACGACCAACTCTTTTAAGTCTTAGTTTTACAGCCATTTTTTATCCCTCCATTACTCAATTATTCTATATACTTATTTATATGTTGTCAAGTGTTTTTACTTAACACCTATTTTATTTACTAACGCTTATTAATTCCTTACTAGATTTAGTTAATACTTCACGTCCATCTTTAGTAACTAGGACTACATCTTCGATCCTTACTCCCCCAAGACCCTCAATGTAAAGTCCAGGTTCAATGGTGATTATCATCCCTTCTTGTAAAAGCGTTTCACTACTAGGACTGATCCTAGGTTCTTCATGAACCTCTAACCCTAAACCATGACCTAGGTTATGGATGAAGTATTGATCCATATTATGCTTTTTAAAGAATAAACTAACTTCATTATGTAAGTAGTTTACTCTAATACCTGGTCTAACAAGACTTATAGCTAACTCATTTGCTTCCTTGACCAAGTTATAAATATTAACTAGTTTTTCATTTGTCTTATCCAGGGCAAAGGTTCTAGTCATATCACTACAATATGAGTGATAAAAACAGCCAAAATCTAGGGTAACTAGTTCGCCCTTTTTGATTTTCTTATTGGAAGCCCTTCCATGAGGTAGGGCACCTCTTTTACCACTGGCAACAATAAAGTCAAATGCCTCTTTGGATGCCCCTAACTCTTTTAAGTAGCGGTGCATCTCCTTCTCAATTTCCTTCTCGCTCATACCAACTTTTACATATCCTAAAATATGTTTATAACATTTATCGGCCATCCTACAGGCTTTCTTGATAATTTTTATCTCTTCACTACTTTTTATCATCCTGATGGAATCAATATAGGTAGGTACTAGGGTAACCTTAGTAGCATCCTTTAATCTTTCATATCCAAGGTATGGAAGTGACTTCTCAAAGGCAATATTGTTTGAACCGTTACTAGTAAGAAGTTCATTTACCGTTTCAAAGTAATTACTAACTAAGATGACTTCCATGTTTTTACACTTATTTTTAGCATCACTATAGACAAGGGAGTTAACTAACAAATACGACTTATCTAAAGTAACTAGTAAATAAGTCCCTTCTTCATTAAAGCCGGCATAGTAAAACAAATTTTCATTTTTACTTACTAAGATAGCGTCAAGTTTACTCTCTTTTAAGAAATTTTTTAATTTATCGATGTTGTTCATGTTTATCCTCCTGAAAATAAAAAAACTCATAACGAGTTATTTTACGACTATTCCGTCAACTTTAACATTAATTTTACAATTAGTTATTTCACACATGTCTTGAAGTGCATTGACAGCTTTTTCTTGGATGACTTCAGTTAATTCATTTATGTTACTTCCATATTTAATTTTAATGGGAATATTAACAATAAATAGATTATCCTTAACCTCACAGTTAATATTTTTATTAATAGTTATATTTTCTACAGTTTTAAGTGAATATTTAACAATATCACCGATCACCTCGAAAGATATTCCGATCTTACCAACATTAGAATAGTTTTCGATGTAATGATATACAGTATTAGCCATGATTTTCCCTCATTTCCCTTATATTATAATTATCTTAAATTAAATATGCAAGTTTGTAAACCTTGAATTATCACTTAAAATGGAGACTTGCCTTTTTTAAACATTCCCTTCATTTGTTTCATCATTTCTTTAGTCTTTTCATATTGATTTAAGACCTTGTTGACATCACTTGGATTAACACCCGCCCCTTTGGCGATTCTTATTTTTCTTTTGGCTTTCAAAATATCAGGATTTCTTCTTTCCTCTAATGTCATTGAATTGATAATAGCTTTAGTCTTATTTAGTTCCTTAGTAGCCTTATTAGCGTCTTCATCACTAATTTTTGGCATGCCCGGAATAAACTTCATGATTCCCTTTAGTGAACCTATTTTGTTTACCTGTTCCATTTGATCTAACATATCTTCTAGGGTAAATCTACCACTTAGCATTCTATTAACGCTTTTCTTAGCCTCTTTTTCATCAATGTGCTCTTCAGCTTTTTCAATCAGAGTTAAGACATCCCCCATACCAAGGATTCTCTCCGCCATTCGATCTGGATGAAATAGTTCTAAGTCATTAGTTTTTTCACCCATGCCGGCAAACTTAATTGGTATACCAGTCAAGTGTTTAATTGATAGAGCACTTCCACCTCTAGCATCACCATCTAACTTAGACATAATAATACCGTTTATA
>DUOF01000049.1 GCA_012839015.1 bacterium | reverse complement strand
GTTTATATGCCAGTAACAATCTAGAAACATTGTATAAACTATGGATGGATGTTAGTTATGATCTAGTAATTAAGAGTGATACCAAAGATTGGTCCACAGGTGCTACTAGAAAAATACTTAAAGAAAGTTTTGTTAAAGGGGGTTTAGATTCCACTCCCCTTAATAACCTTATTTATCAGTATGTTGATGAAGCAAAACTTAGGAGTTCACCGATTAAATATGGTTTGGTTGTTACCAATGTTTCAAAGAAATTAAAAATGGAAGAATTATCTATTGATGAGATTGAAAAGGGTAAGGTACATGAATATATTATTGCCTCTGCTGCAGTTTTTCCCCTATTCAAAAAATCTAAGATAAACGAAGATACATACGTTGATGGGGGATATAGAGATAACTCACCATCTAACTTAGCTATTAAGATGGGGGCAGATGAAATCACCGTTGTATCACTTGCTATTCCTGTTCCTAGAAGACGACTTAAAAACAAAGATATTAAGGTCACTATTATAAAACCGAGTAAGAGTCTTGGTTTTGTGATGGATTTCTCAAAACAAAGGGCGCTTAAGAACATTAGATATGGCTATCTAGATGTTATGAAACACTACAATAAAGTAGCAGGCAACTACTTTAGTTTTCATAAAGATGATGAATATAATGAAATAGTGAAACTATTTAGTAATGATGAAATGAAAATGATAACAATCATTGAAGCGCTAGGAAGAAAACTTAAGCTCAATGATGATATTCTTTATAATATCAATGATTTTATTAAAGTTATTAAAGATAGTAAATACTCTCATAAACTGACAAGATACCTATAAGATAGCAAATCCCTGGATGAGCATAAATATTCAAATTGTAATCTTTTGGTTTGCTTGTAAAAAACGGGGTTTACTGTTAAATTATTAGTAGAGGTTGGTAACTATGAATTTTAAGGATTATTCTTATGCTAAGTAAATATATTGTAGATAACACCTTTTTTATAGTACCTAGTAAACTTAAGGAAGAACTCCTTTTCCTAATTAACAAAAAGGATCATTTAATCAATGTAAGTTTTACTACACTTGAAGAATGTAAAGCAAAACTCTTTCTTGAGTATGATGAAAGGGCTATTTTCCATTTAACAAGGAAACATAATTTAAAGCCTGCTAATGCTAAGATAATTTTAGAGAATCTAAAATATTGCGACCTAGGTGATTTAGAAGTCCTAAAAGAGTTAAACTCTATAAAGAATGAATTAATAGATTTAGGTTATCTATTTAAAGATGAACACTACTTCAAGAGATTTAAGAATAAGAAAGTAATAATTATTGGTTATTACTTAGAGGATTATCTAACGAGGGAAGTACTTAGTAGAATCGACAATTATGAGATTGTTAGAAATGATACCCGTGACTTAAACAATAAAGAGATTTATGAATTTGAAACACTAAGCGATGAAGTGGAGTTTGTTGCTACCAAGATTGCTAGTTTAATCCATTCAGGGGTAAGCCCTGATAAGATTAAACTTGTTAATGTTAACAAGGAATATGAGTTAGAGATCGAGAGGATCTTTAGAGCTTTTAATATTGGTTTCAAGCTTGATAATAAAATTAGTCTTAATAATTTACCTGTTATAAGAGAGTTTATTGACCTTATAAGAGTTAACTCCTATCAAGATGCTTTGATTCTCCTAAAAGAGAAATATGATTTAGTTAAAACTAATCCAAGAATCTATAACAAGATAGTTGAGGTTGGTAATAAATATAACTGGTATCAAGGTGATTTTAGCGAGATTATTGATTTAATTGAATATACATTTTCAAATACTAGTTTAAGCGAAAGCAAGGTAAATATAGTAACTACCTCTAGTCTAAATATCGAAAACGTATTAGATAATTACGTATTTCTACTTTCGTTTAATCACGGGGTCTGTCCTTATATTCATAAGGATGATGAATACCTATCTGATGAAGTTAAAAAAAGATTAGGGCTAGATACATCATCTAAATTAAATAAACTAGAAAAAGAAATGATGAAGAATTTACTAGGATGCGTAGAGAATTTAACCATATCTTATAAACTAGAGAGTAATGAGGGTGTTCATTTACCTTCACTACTAGTAGAAGAATTAGGGTTAAAGGTTTGTAAAGACTATAAGAGTGACCCACTTATCTCTTATAGTAAAAAGTATGATCTTTATAAACTAGGTAGTAAACTTGATGACTTTATTAATTACTCGATCAAGGATGATACCTTGAGTCTCTTTTATAGCAATTATAGAAATAGTAGTTACCGTAGCTATGATAATAATTTTACTGGTTTAAATAAGGAAACAAGGGATGAATACATGAAAAAGATTGATCGTTTATCCTTTAGCAGTTTAGATGATTTATTCAATTGCAGTTTCACCTTTTATTTAAAACATATTTTAAAACTAGAAGATAGAGAAACAAACTTCAATATGTTTATTGGTCAATTATTTCACTATGTACTTTCAAAAGTATATGATAAGGATTTTGACTTTGAGACTGAGTTTAATTACTTTGTTAATAATAGTGAAATAAAATTAACTAGCAAAGATGAAGTCTTGTTAATTAGACTCAAAGATGAACTAAGAAGTATAATCGAAATAATTTTAGAGCAGTATGCACAAACTTCATTTAAGAAGGTAGAGTTAGAAAAGAGTATTTCTATTGATATAAAGAATTACTCTAGTATGTACCTAACTGGTGTGATTGATAAGATAATGATGCTAGAAGAAGACGATAAGAGATACGCTGTTGTAGTAGATTATAAAACTGGTAATAGTTCAATCAGTCATGATTTTTCTTATGTTGAGCACGGGATTAATTTGCAGTTATTGATCTATTTGTATTTGTTAAGAAAGAGTAAGGAATATGCCGATATCTTTATTGTTGGTTTTTATTATCAACTAATTGCTGCTAAAGACCCTAAACTTAGTTTTAAAGATGATCCTGAGTCGAAAAAGTATAATGTCACTAAACTTGATGGTTATACTTTAAATAATGCTGAACTAATTAAAAAGTTAGATAATAGCTATGCTAGCAATCCATTTATAAGAGGGATTAGTACACTTAAAAGTGGAGAAATAAAAAACACTAGAGAAATTAGTGAAGAAACAATTAAAAAATACATTGATATAGTAGAAAAAAATATTGAACGTGCGCTTCGAATAATTGAAAATGGTGATTTTAAGATTAATCCCAAAGTGTATAAGAATGGTGATAGTTGTAAGCACTGTCCTTTCAAAGACATATGCTTTGTCCGATATGAAAACAAAGTTAATCTAGATAAATTAGGTGGTGGTAATAGTGAAATGGAGTAAGGAACAAGAACTTGCTATTAATACTGAGGGTAGTAATATTCTAGTCTCTGCTGGGGCAGGAAGTGGTAAAACCGCGGTATTGACCGCCAGGGTAACTAGAAAACTAAGGCAAGGTGTTTCTTTAGATAATTTGCTTATTTTAACCTTTACTAACGCTGCTGCTAGTGAAATGAAAGAAAGAATAAGAATGTCTATTAATAAGGATGAATCTCTAAAGGATCAACTTGAATTAGTCGATAATGCTGATATTTGTACCTTTGATGCGTATTCATTATCACTTGTGAAGAAATATCATTATCTTTTAAATTTAACAAAGGATTTAACTATTGTAGATAATAATGTTATCACTTTAAAGAAAAAGGCAATCGTTGATGAAATATTCGATGAATTATATGAAAGAAAAGATAAAGAATTTTTGAGTTTTGCTTATGATTTTATCTTCAAAAATGATGAGGATATTAAAAAAAGTATTATAGAGCTAAGTAAAAAAATGGATTTAATTATTGGTCTAGATGATTATTTAGATAATTATTTTGATACCTTTTATAATGATCAGAAATTAGAAGAAGTGATTAGAGATTTTCTAGATATAGTTAAAGAAGACCTAGATGAAATTGCAAGTACTTACTATATGATTGAATCACTAGTTGAATCTAGTGAGGAAGAAGATTACTTTGCTATTATTCAAAGTATGATCGAACCTGTTGTAGAGGCTAAGGGCTATGATGAACTTGTTAATGCTATACATAATGTTAGCATGAACAAGGCCAGTAAAAGGAAAAACATTGATGAGCAAATCCAGGAATTAAAGAAGAAATTAACACAACTTGTTAATAGTATTAAAAAAGTACTCATCTATGAAAATGAAAAGATGATTCGCGAATCTTTTTATAAAACTAAAAATAATGTCTCAGTTATTATCAAGATCATTAGAGAACTAGAAAAGAGAATTACTAAATATAAACTAGAAAAAGAAGCATTTTCTTTTATGGATATTAGTAAACTTGCAATTAGATTATTAGAAGAAAATCCCGCGATTAGAAAACAAATCAAAGATTCGCTAAATGAGATACTTGTTGATGAGTATCAAGATACTAGTGATGTTCAAGAGACCTTTATTTCTTTGATTGCCAGTAACAATGTCTATATGGTTGGTGACATCAAACAATCAATTTATCGCTTTAGAAATGCTAACCCTAGTCTCTTTATGGAAAAATATGAACTGTACCAACATGGCATAAAAGGTCAAAAAATTGATTTAAACAAGAACTTTAGATCAAGAAGAGAAGTATTAGATGATATAAACCTGATCTTTAAGAAGATTATGACTATCCCTATTGGTGGCGCTAATTACATGAAAGATCATGTTATTGGTTTTGGTAATACCTCCTATGAGGAGGAAGGTAAAACTAATCAAAATCAAAACCTAGAAATTTATAACTATGACTTTAAAGATCCACGTTACAAGGGATATCATCAAAGTGAAATCGATGCCTTTATTATCGCAAGAGACATTAAAGATAAGATTAGTGAAGGCTATGAAGTATTTGATAAGGAACTAAAGAAGAAGCGCCCTATTAAGTATGATGATATTTCTATTCTTATTGATAAGACCAAACATTTTAATACATTTAAGAAAGTTTTTGAGTACTTTAATATACCTCTTTCATTATTCATTAATGCTGACATTAAAGAGAGTCATGATACTTTAGTGTTTAAAAATGCCCTAAAACTAGTCTTCAAGTTTCATAACGGTGAGTTTGACAGCGAGTTTAAGCATAGTTTTATGAGTGTTGCCAGGAGTTTTATTTTTGAATATGAAGATCAGTTAATCTATGATATTTTCAAGAATAAGAGTTACTTTAATAATTCTATTTATATCTCCTTAAGAGATATAATCGATAATTATGATTATCTATCTCTTAGTGAATTAGTAAAAGAGGTTGTAGATAGCTTAGATTTTTATTATAACATCATCAAAAACGGAGATGTCCAAGCCGCTAAAGCTAGGATTGATGCTTTTATAAAGATCAGTGCCGATTTAGAGGCACTAGACATGGGTCTAGAGGATTTCATTAAATTTCTAGATGACATAAATGAAGCAGAAAATTTAAAACTAGAAATACCTCTTAAGGCTAGTGATAATGCCTGTAAAATTATGACTATCCATAAGTCAAAGGGTCTAGAATTCCCGCTTTGTTATTTCCCTAGTTTTTCTAATAAATTTAATATTCAAGAACCAAATGGATCAGTTTTATTTAGGAAAGAGTTAGGTATTATTACGCCTTTCTTTGGTGAATACACTAGTCATAATATCCTTAGATCTATCTACAGAAATTTGTATATCCAAGAAGAAGTAAGTGAGAAAATGAGACTCTTATATGTTGCTCTTACAAGGACTAGAGAGAAAATGATTATTGTGGGTTCTTTTGATAGAGAGAAAGAAGAAGATTATTCAGATAGTAATAGAGTAAACTACAGATCCCTTAATGATACAATCGACTCAATTAATCTTACTCTAAGTAATTACTTTAAAGATATTGACTTTGAGAATGTTGGTATTAGTGATGAGTATAACTTGGTTGGGAATAAATCCTATAAGGATAAGATAGATATTGTAGAGGATAAAATAAAATTAATAACATTACCTAGTAAATCAGGTAATAAAGAAACTCTTAAGTTTTCAGGTAGCGAAGCTAGCTTCATTGATTATGAAGTTAGCAAAGCCATTGAATATGGTAATTACTTGCATGAAC
>DUOF01000048.1 GCA_012839015.1 bacterium | reverse complement strand
AGCAAAGATGTTTTATAGAATTTACAAACTAACTATGATGCAACTAGGTGAAAAACTTGACCTAGGTAAGCTGCGCGATAAAAAAGGTCTTATCAAAACCATTGCCCAAAAGGTGATGGGTCTAATTTTATTATCGATGGTTATTTTTGTGCTGCTATATCTGCTTAGGAGCTTTTTGTTTATCAGGGTAGATATTAAATTCCTTATCTTAGTCCTAATGAGTTTGCAGATATTTTCAATAATAACTAGTACTAGCGGATTAATTCAGTCTATGTATTTAGCTAAGGACAATCAATTGTTATTTAGTTATCCTGCTAAGCCAAATGAAATATTTATGTCTAAAATAGCAGTCTTTCTAGCTTATGAGTTACTAAGAAACATTACTTATTTAGTTCCATTTTTACTAGCATTTGGATTAGCAGCAAACATTGGGGCATCTGTTAGTTATTATTTGTTAATATTACCAGCGATTGTATTATTATCAATAATATCGATATTAATTGGTGTATTAATCTCTATTCCGATTACCTTTATTAGTAAATGGTTAAAAGAGAGGCCTCTTATAGCCGCTAGTTTTGTTTTCTTAATACTAATTGCTATATTCTACCCAATCTTTAATTTTATTAATTCACTTCCTACAAACTTTTCTTTAGTCGCAATGTATGGAAGTGTTTATAATCAAATAACATTTTTTATCGATACAGTTATTAAGTTTGGGTTATATGTTATTACTATCGCTAAAGTATTATTAAGTGTCAATTTCATCAATAATTTATTAACTGTTTTAGGCGTAATATCATCTTTAATTGTTTTAACTTACTTCATATCAAGACCAATTTACTTTAAGATGGCAGTAAACTCTTATGAATTTTCTAATAAGAGAAAATATAAAATGAGCAAGAACACTTTGAATAAACCGTTTTTGTCTTTTATTTCAAAAGAATTTAAATTACTTAGAAGATCTAGTGGATCATTTATTAGTAATTTAATTACTCTTATAACACTACCGATAGTTTTGTATGTGTTAAACAGTTTAATTGGCATGTTTGATATTGTAGATAGAGGCCAACATTTAATGATTACATTTAATATTTTTCTAGGACTTACGGTGTTGTTATCTGCTAATTCAAGTAGTGCAACCGCCTTTTCTAAAGAAGCTGATCGAGCCTACTTATTGAAAGTAGCCCCGATCTCAATTAAAAAACAAGCAATGGCTAAAATATTCTTTAATTTAATACTATCAGTGTTTGTTTTAATTTTAACCAGTATAGTTATTGCTTACACCACTAATATTAGTGGTATTAATATGTTGTTTATGTTTATCTTATTTTCGATTATTAATGTTGGCCATATTTTATGGTCACTAGAGATAGACTTTATGGATCCTCAATTTAAGGTCCATGAAACCAACGAAGATTCAAAAGAAAATAAAAACATAGCTAAATCAGTTAGTATAGGTATTGTAGTTGCTCTTTTAACCGGAATTGTTTCTCTAATGCTATTTAGAAAGTCATTTATTTCGGGATGGATTAACTTGATAGTTTTAGCTACTTTGTTTTTATCAGTTAGAATTTATTTATTTATAAATAGATTGCAGGTATACTTTAAAAGAATTGAATTTTAAAAAAGAGAGGAAGAAAAAAATGAAAAAAGCTATTCCAATAATTGTTATTGTAGGTATTATTTTAGCTATAGTAGCAATAGGTTATTTTGGCGTTAAGCCAATCATACACAATCCTACAATTTTTGTAGAAAGTGTGCAAATTACAAATAAAGATAGCGATGGTGCTATTTATTTAGATTACAATAATGGTCAAAACACCGTTACTCTTGAGGTAAATGTTAGACCTCTTGATGCTAGTAATAGAGAAGTTAGATTTGTTTCTAGTAGTTCTGATAAAGTTAGTGTTAATAAAGACGGTGTAGTCACTATGCATGAATTAGCTGGTGCTACTATTACAGTTAGGGCTACTGATGGTTCTAATAGATCTGATACTGTCAAAATTAGACCAATCTTATCTTCAGAACTAGTTAATATTGCGTATGATTTTGAAACCAACACTATTAGTGGGGAAGGTAATAACTATTTTCTTGAGGAAGACAAATTAGTTGTTTTTGCAAATAACGATTTTATGTTTCAGT
>DUOF01000047.1 GCA_012839015.1 bacterium | reverse complement strand
CAGTATTATGATGCAGTACTGGACTCCAATGAGTATTATCTAGAGAAGGATAATCCTGATAATTTTTATTATTATCGAGACGCAGTCATTTAAGAATTGGTTTCACTCAATCTATACGAGAACAAAGCTAAATTAAGGGGTTTAAAAGTTATTACTAATATTAATATAGATTTAAGTAGTAAGGTAAATGAAATAATTGGCAGGTATAAGCCAACGGATGAGGACATTCAGGTGAGTGTTGTAGTAATGGAGACCTTTAGCAACAAAGTCTTATCACTAAATGGGGGCTTTGATTATAACCTCTCATCTTTTAATCGTGCCCTCTCTTCTAAGAGGAGTGTCGCTTCAACTATAAAGCCTTTACTATATTACTTGGCACTTATTAATAATTTTAACCCAACTACTAAACTAACAAGTGAAAAAACTAATTTCTATATAAAGGACTTTGGTTCCTATTCACCTAGTAACCCAAGTGAGAGTTATGCTAATGGAGATATAGATATGATACAAGCACTAGCGCTCTCAGACAACATTTATGCTGTTAAGACTCTCATGTTGGTAGGTAGTGAGAATTTCAAAGATTTAATTACTAGTTTTAACATAGATGATGTAGAAGCCTTGCCATCAATGGCACTTGGAACAAGTGCTATGTCTCTTTTAGAGTTAACCTCTATCTACAATACTTTTGCATCCCTAGGCGAGTATTATAAACCAAGTTTTGTTAACTTGGTTTATGATTCATTTGATAATCTGCTTTATGAAAATAAAAGTCGTTCCAAAACACTGTTAAGGGAAAATGAAACTCTTATTCTAAATCAAATGATGCAAGGGGTTTTCAAGAGTGACTTAGCTAGTTATCTAACCCCAACGCTTATAAATTATAAACCTAGTTGTAAATATGGCGCAAAGACTGGTACTACTAGTCAGGACTCATATGTAATGGCATATAATCCCAATTACACCCTTGGTGTCTGGGTCGGTACTGACTCAGGAGAACAATTATCAAATTACATATTAGTTAAACAAATATTTAAAGAGATAACTAACTATTTAGATAGCGTTACCTCTCCTAGTTGGTATTCTACTAATTCCAGGGTTATTGCCACTAGATACGATCCGAGTACTAAGAACTTTACCAACAATGGTGATATTTACTACTTCAAACGTTAGTAGTAAACTCTAGTTAAGTAAAGACCAAGTCCAGGTACTTTATAGTTGGATCTAGTAAAATCATCACCTAGCTTACGGGAGATATATTCTTTATCCTTCCTATTCAAACCTATCTCTAAAAGGGCTCCGATCATCATTCTAATCATATTTCTTAAAAACCCATCTCCAATGATAATAAATTCAATTATCCCTTCATTAACATTGACTTCTATACTCTCAATTGTCCTAATATAATCCTTTACACTTCCCTCCTCATTAGTGCAGAAGTTGTAAAAGTTATGTTTACCGATAAAGAGTTTACTAGCCTCTTTAATCTTTTCTATATCTAATTCTCTATTGAACTGGTAAACATGGTTCCTTGAAAAGACTTCATAACCTCCAGTGTTTATAAAGTAGCGATACTCTTTTTTGATACTGGAAAACCTAGCATGGAACTCACTAGTTACTAAGGCAGTTTCAACTACATGAATATCTTTAGGTAGATATGTATTCATGGCTCTTTTTAAGGCCTTCTCATCCATGTTGGTCTCTACATCAAAATGGATGACTTGGCCGGTCGCATGTACACCTGCATCTGTCCTACCACTTGCGTGCAAGGTAACCTCATTCTTAAATATTCTAAATAGTACTTTTTCTATTTCCCCTTGAACGGTCCTTAAATCAATTTGTCTTTGAAAACCATAAAAATTCACACCATCATATTGAATGGTAACCTTAAACCTTTTCATATGGTGTACCTCCTTAAAAGGAAATATACCGCAGTAAATAATATAAATAATAATATAGACATAACATCTTTTCTACCTATCTTGAAGCGTCTATATTCACTCCTTGCTTTATCACTATCATATCCCCTTGATAACATCGCTATTGCAAGATCATCAGCCTTCTCAAACGATGAGACAAATAAAGGCACAATAAGAGAAGTAATCCCTAGAGTTTTCTCTTTAAACTTACCATATTTAAAATCTACTCCCCGGCTTGTTTGAGACTTCATTATTTTATTTGTTTCTTCTAGTAAAGTCGGAATAAACCTAAGGGCAATAGAGATCATAATGGCTATCTCATGGGTATTAATTTTGAAAATGGTTAGTGGTTTTAAATAAAATCTTATTCCATAAGTAAGTTCAGTTGGTTTTGAGGTTGATGTAAGTAGTGTCGAAATCATTAGTAGCATTATTATTCTAAAAACAATATAAACAGTTTGATAAATCGGCGTGTCATACACTAAGAAGTTATTTATATCAAAAAGTACCCTACCTTCCCTTATTGTAAGTACATTGATAATAAGCAATATAATAAACATAAAGCGCATTGGTTTAACTACTCTATATATGGATATAAAGTTTACTTTAGCAATAACTAAACTAATTATTAAAAATAAGAATAAGAATGCAAAACTATAAGCTTTAAAAGGCAAAAAGACTAAGACCATTAAAGCGATCATTAGAAACAGTTTTACCCTTACATCAAGTTTATGAACTAAAGTATCCTTATTTTGATACCTTCCAAACACTACATTATTCATTGGCCTTACCTCTTAAATAAGTTGCTAGGTCCCCGATTCTCCTAAGATTCTTATCTTCAATATTAAGGGCATCTGATATTTTGTAAACAAAGGGGGTTTCAAGATTCGCAGTTTCTACGATCTCTTTATCATTAAAGGTATCGTAAGGGGTTTTATAACTTATGACCTTACCATTAGAAAGGACTACTATCTTATCTGCTAACTCATAAGCTAAATCAACATCATGGCTAACAACAATAATCATCTTACCTTGATTCTTGATTTCTCGTATAAGCTTAACCAGTTCTTCCTTTGAATTAGCATCAAGACTTGCACTAGGCTCATCCAGTATTAGGACCTGTGGCCGTGAGGCTAGAATTCCTGCTATCGCTACTTTCCTTTTTTCCCCGCCAGAGAGATCAAATGGTGATCTTTGGTAATATGATTTATCGATTCCTAGTTTACTAAGGGCGTCCTTAGACCATTCCTCACTAAGTTTATCATCCCTTGTGAAATTGAGCGGACCAAACATAACATCTTTCAATACATTGACTTCAAATAATTGATGTTCAGGAAACTGAAATACTAAACCACAATGCCTTCTTATCTGCTTCAAACGTTTTTCCTTGTGATTTTTACTAATCACAAAACTATCATCATTGAATTGTAAATTTATTTCACCTTTACTTGGGATAAGCAAGGCATTTATGTGTTGTATTAGAGTCGATTTGCCACTTCCACTCTCTCCCATTATGAAAATGATTTGATTGTTACTTAACTCCAAATCAACATCTTTTAGTACATAATCTATTTTAGAGTTATAGGTAAAGCTTACCTCGTTAAAATTAATTCTCATTTACCTTCTCCCTTTAGCTTATCAATTAATTTTGCCTCATCACCAATTAGTTCCTTAAAGTTTAATTCCTTTTGTAATTTGATTATATTAGGGAAGTTTATTTTACTATCATCTAATGCAAAATAGTCTTCTCTCTTACCACTGAAGGCAACCCTACCTTGATCAATTAAGATTACTTGGTCTGCTAGAAGTGTCTCTTCTGCATCATGGGTAATAGAAATAATTGTCATCTTCTCTTTTTCTTTTAGAGCAACAATCAAATCTTTTAGTTCCCTTTTAGATACCGGGTCTAACATACTGCTAGATTCATCTAGTATGATGATTTTTGGTTTCAGGGCGATGGTTGCGGCTAGAGCAGCTCTTTGTTTCTCCCCACCTGACAAAGAAGAGGGGTCCCTATCAAGGAGATTCTCTATCTTGGTGAGCTTTGCAACTTCATCAATAATCTTATCCATCTTAAGTGGATCAATATTGTAATTTTCAAGACCAAAAATAATGTCATCTTTGACACTATTAGCCACGAATTGGTTATCAGGGTTTTGAAAGATAATACCAGTCTTGGTTCTTATCTCACTTAGGTTATTTTTATTAAGTTGTAAATTATCTATTTTTATTTCACCCTTTGTAAAGGTCTCAATTCCGCATAAAAGTTTAGCTATAGTAGACTTACCACATCCATTATTACCTACGATTACATTATATGTGTTTTCCTTAATAACAAAGGAAACATCCCTTAAAACATTTATACCTTTTTCATATTCGAAGAAAACATTTTTTACTTCAATTATATTACCCATTCTATCACCAACATCTATATCTTAAACTATTTTTAACAAACAAAAAAGGTTAAACGATCGTTTAACCTTTGATAATTTTAAAATTTAACTAGCCAATAATATAAATTGCTAATCCCATAAGCATAGCAATAAGAACCATGATAACTACTACTCTCATAATGATCATTGATACATTAGTTTTATTTCTTCTTAATTCTAGTCTAGCTTGTTCTCTTTTGCTAATCTTATTAACTACTTTTCTTTGTCTTTGAGCCATAATATCACCTCGCTACCTTATTTTAAAAAAAGTCATATTTCTATGACTTATACAAATTCCACAATAGCCATTGGAGCATTATCTCCACGTCTATTTCCAGTCTTTAAAATTCTAGTATATCCACCTTCACGTTCCATGTATTTAGGTGCAATATCATCAAATAATTTTTGTAAGGCTGTCTTTGTTTTTTCTTTATCTACATAGATATTTCTAACCGTTCTAGCGGCTTGACGGCGAGCATGTAAATCTCCCTTTTTACCAAATCCAACCATTCTATCTGCAAGTACTACTAACTTTTCTGCTGTAGTTTTAGTTACTTCAACTCTTTCATGAACAATTAGTTCACTAACTAAGTTTCTTAACATTGATTTTTCTTTACTCCTAGTAAATCCGGCTTTAAAACGAACTCCAGCTTTACCACGAACATTTTTACGTCCTCTACTAGCCATTTATGGTCCCCCTTCCTATTCGCTTTCCTTGAAACTAAGTCCCAAACTAGCTACTTTATCTTTGACTTCTTTAATTGATTTTTTACCCATGTTTCTTACTTTAGATAAATCCTCTTCTGTTTTTAAAATTAACTCTTGAACGGTTTGAATATTAGCTCTTTTTAAACAGTTGTATGAGCGAACTGAAAGATCTAATTCTTCAATAGTCATATCATTAAACTTATTAACAGTTGGTACAGTAGTTTCTTGAAGTATAGTTTCATACTTATCTAGATTACTTAGTTCAAATAATACTGATAAGTGTTCATCTAAAATTTTAGCTGCTACTGCGATAGCTTCATTAGGTGTCATACCGCCATTAGTCCAAACATCAAGGTGAAGTTTTTCATAATCACTTTCTTGTCCGAATCTAGTTTTCTCTACATCATAAGTTACTTTTCTAACTGGTGAGTAATTTGAGTCTGTAGGGATAATCCCAAAGTGTGTTATACTACCTTTATTATTTTCAGCAGTTAAGTAACCACGTCCGTTTTTAGCATAGATCACAGCTTTGAAAGTAGCGTTAGGCGCTACGGTAGCGATATAAAGATCTTTATTAACTACCTCAACATCAGCTGGACATATGATATCACCAGCGGTGATAACTTTAGGTCCCTTAACATTAATCTTTAATTCTTTCTTTACATTATCTGTATCATTAATTTTTAAAATTAAGTCGTTTAGATTTAAAATTATCCCAGTAACATCTTCCCTTACACCATCAAGTGCACTAAACTCATGTCTAGCACCTTCAACTTCAATAGCATACATTGAAGCACCTGGAATAGAAGAAAGTAATATTCTCCTAAGTGCATTACCAAGAGTTGTTCCAAAACCTCTTTCTAAAGGTTCAATAGTAACTCTCAAATAATTTGGTTCTACTACTTCAGTCGATGGATATACCTTTGGTTTTTCAAATTTTTTCATTTATTTTTCCCCCTTATTTTAACGTGTTTCTTATCCACGTGGACGTTTTGGTGGGCGACAACCATTGTGTGGCACAGGTGTCACATCAACGATTGATAAAATTTCTAGCCCCGCAGTTTGAAGTGATCTTACTGCAGCTTCTCTACCAGATCCTGGTCCTTTAATTTTAACATCAACAGCTTTCATTCCAAACTCCTGTGCAGCTTTTGCAGCACTTTCTCCTGCTAGTTGAGCAGCATATGGAGTAGATTTCTTACTACCTTTATAACCGATAGCGCCAGAACTTGACCATGCAAGTACGTTGCCGGTTTCGTCGGTAATAGTAACTATAGTGTTGTTAAAGGTAGAATGTATGTGGGCTATGCCGTTGACAACATTCTTACGTGCTCTTTTTTTTCTTTGAGCAGTACTACTTACTTTCTTATTAGTTGCTTTTGCCATTTAATTTACCTCCTCTTATTAAGATGATTTCTTCTTATTTGCAATTGTTTTGCGCGGACCTTTACGAGTACGTGCATTAGTCTTGGTTTTTTGTCCTCTTACAGGTAAACCTCTACGGTGGCGTAAACCACGGTAACTACCAATTTCACTTAATCTTTTAATATTAAGAGAAACTTCCCTTCTAAGGTCTCCTTCAATTTTATACTTAGCTACTTCTTGACGAATAAGAGTTAGTTCTTCTTCACTTAGATCCTTAACCCTAACTTCCTCAGAAATATTAACAGCCTTTAATATTTTTTGTGCTGTTGATTTGCCAATACCATGAACGTATGTTAGTGATATAATCACTCTTTTGTCGTTAGGTATATCTACACCTGCTATACGTGCCATTTCTTTTCCTCCTTTTTAATTAACCTTGTCGTTGTTTGTGCTTCGGGTTTTCACAGATAACCATTACTTTACCTTTTCTTCTAATTACCCGACATTTATCACAAATTGGCTTTACTGAAGGTCTTACTTTCATAGTTTTTTCCTCCCCATTCTTCTATTTCTTTTTACCCTTGTTAATTGGTTTATAATTACTAGGGTAACGGTATTTTATTCGCCCACGTGTTAAATCGTATGGTGATATTTCGACAGAGACTCTATCACCTGGTAAAATGCGTATGAAATTTTTACGGATTTTACCAGAAACATGGGCCAGAATCTCCATTCCATTTTCAAGTTCTACCTTGAATATAGCATTTGGTAATGCTTCGCTTACAAGCGCATCTAACTCAATAACTTCTTCTTTTGCCATTTTTGACCTCCTGACTATTCTTTCGTCAATATTTCATAACCATCATCAGTGACTGCCACTGTATGCTCATAATGAGCTGCTAGTTTTTTGTCGATGGTTACAACTGTCCAATCGTCTGTTAGAGTCATTGTGTGATGACTACCTTCCACAACCATTGGTTCTACTGCGAAGACCATGCCTTTTTCAATCCTTGGTCCCCTACCCGGAGTTCCAAAGTTTGGAATAACCGGATCTTCATGTAAATCTTTCCCGACTCCATGACCCGTGTAGTCTCTTGGGACATCAAATCCAAAAGATTTTACATGAGTTTCAATAGCGGAAGAAATGTCGCTTATTCTGTTACCAGGCTTAACCTGTTCTAAGCCAATGAACAATGCCTCTTTGGTTACTTCCATTAACTTTTTGGCTTCCGGGGATACTTCTCCAATTGCATAGGTCCAAGCACTATCACCATGATATCCTTTATACTCGGCTCCAATGTCTAGTGAGATGATATCGCCCTCTTCTAGGATTACCTTTTTAGAAGGTATCCCGTGAATGACTACCTCGTTAATAGAAGCACAAATGCTCCCCTTAAAGCCTCCATAGCCTTTGAAGGAAGGTTTTGCTCCCTGACTTAGAATAAACTTTTCAGCCATTTCGTCAAGTTTTTTAGTAGTAACACCAGGTTTTAAAAATTGTTCTAAATGTCTGTGGGTTGCGGCCACAATACGGCCAGCTTCACGCATTATTTCAATCTCTGCTTCACTTTTTCTAATTATCACTACTATACACCTCTAAGACTCTCTTAATACTTTGATGTACTTCATCGATACTTTGAAGTGCATCTATATTTGTGACTAGATTTTGTTTTTGGTAGTAATCTACTACCGGTTTAGTCAATTCATAATACTTCTTAATCCTTATCCTAACACTTTCCTCGTTATCATCTTTTCTTTGATATAACTTGGATCCACAAACGTCACAAACATTTTCTATTGCAGGCGGGTTAGATTGTAAGTGGTATGAAGCGCCACACTTACAAACCCTCCGAGCAGCAATTCTCTCAACAATCACCGCATCATTTATGTCAAGATTAATAATTAAATCAATCTTCCTGCCAACCTTTTTGATTAGCTCATCAAACTTAATTGCTTGAGCTAGGTTTCTTGGATATCCGTCAAAGACGTATCCATTGTAGTTAGTTTTATTAGCCAACTCTTCTTCGATTATTTTTAGCATGACTTCATCGCTGACAAAATAGCCATTGTCAATCTTGTCTGAGATGTATTTACCTAACTCATCTCTAACTTTAGATCTGCTTCTAAGTAAATCCCCAGTAGAGAGATGCTTTAAGTTGTATGATGCTTCTAATAATTTAGACTGAGTTCCTTTCCCGCTTCCGGGTGCCCCTAACAAGACTACTATCATTAGGCTCCCCTTTTTCCAAAGCCCTTGTATTCCTTACCGGCTAGTTTAGACTTAACTTGTTCATAAGTTTCTAAGGCAACACCAACAACGATTATTAGTGAAGTACCTCCGAAAGCTATCGAACTATCTAGATCAAACCAAATAGTAAGTAAGATTGGTAGAGCTGCAACTGCACTCAGGGTAAGTCCCCCAACTGCTGCTACTCGATTAATTACTTTAGATAAATAATTTTCTGTTTCTCTTCCTTGTCTAATCCCTGGAATATATGAATTATTCTGAGCCAAGTTTTCACTTAACTTAGCAGGATCTAATTGCATATTTGACCAGAAGAAGGTAAAGACAATAATTAAGAATACATAAATCATTAATCCCCAGTAAACCCCATTTACATCTGCTGACATATTAAATATTTGAGAAATTAATACCGCAGTTTGATTTTCACTCCCAAACATCGATGCTATTGTTACAATCGCCATCATAAATGATGAGGAGAAGATAACTGGAATAACACCTGCTGGGTTTAATTTAACTGGTAGATGGTGAACATCACCAGGTTTAGTGGTGTTTTGTGAGTGTTGAAGTGGAATCTTCCGGACACTTTTCTCAATAAACACAACGAATAGTATAAATAATAAATAAGCCAATAAGTAAATCATAAAGCTAATAATACCAGAGATAATTACATTATTACTTAGACCAAAATCAATAAAGTTTCTGTATGCTCCCATCATTTGCGTAGGGATTGTTGAAACAATTCCTGCTGCAATTATCATGGAAACACCGTTACCAATACCTTTAGAGCTAATTCTGTCTGCTAACCAAAGAACAAACATTGAACCAGCTACTATAGTAATAGTTATATAGATATAATCCCAAGTAGTAAATATCCCTCCGTGTACTGGAGTAAGACCGTAGCCTTCCATTAATTTTATAGTTCCAAATCCTTGTACAGCTGCTAGGATAATCGTTAGATATCTAGTTGCGTTATCAAGTTTCTTTCTTCCCTTTTCACCTTGCTTAGATAATTCACTAAGTTTAGGTAGTATTTCCATCATCGATAATAACTGAATTATAATAGATGACGTAATATAAGGAGATATACCTAAAGCAAACAATGAGAAGTTTTGTAGGGAATTACCACCTAATACGTTCATTAAACTGAATAAGTCTCCGTCTTTAAATTCAATTATGTTAGGAGTAATTCCTGGGACTATAAGTGTAGTACCAATTTTGAAGACTAGGAAAATACCAAGAGTAAAGAAAATTCTTTCTCTTAATTCTTTAGATTTAAATATTTCTACTAGTTTCCTTATCATCTATAGCACCTCGATTTTTCCACCGGCTTTTTCGATCGCTTCAATAGCCCCTTTTGAAAATTTATTAGCTATAACAGTAAATTTCTTTTCTAAAGGTCCTCTTCCTAAAACTTTTAAAGTATCATACTTAGTAGTTATAAGACCTTTTTCCTTTAAAACTTCTAAAGTAACCCTGCTTCCAGCTCTTAGAGAATTTAATTTTTCCACATTAATAGTAGCATATTTCTCTTCATGATTGTAGTTAGAGAAGCCTTTTTTAGGTAATCTACGGTGAAGTGGAGTTTGTCCACCTTCAAATCCGATTCTAACTCCGCCACCACTTCTAGCTTTTTGTCCTTTATGGCCTTTACCAGCAGTTTTACCAGTACCAGATCCTTTTCCTTTTCCTAATCTCTTAGGAGCAGTCTTAGCACCTTCAGTATATTTTAGTTCATTTAGTTTCATATTCCCGCACCTCCTTTTTAGCTATTAAGCTACAGCTTCTTCGGGATTACTTCTACGGTTTCTAGCCGCAGTTTTGAATTTAGCAATGTTTTCGATTCCATTAACAGTAGCTCTGACTACGTTTATAGGTGTTCTTGATCCATTAACTTTAGAGTAAATATTTTTAATTCCTGCTAATTCTAGTACAGCACGAACTGGTCCACCGGCGATAACACCAGTACCAACAGGTGCAGGTTTCATGAATACTTCAGAAGCTCCATGTTTACCTATAGTTTCGAACGGTAGAGTATCACCTTTACTCATTTCGATTTTGTATAAATTAGTTTTAGCGATCTCAATTGCCTTTTTGATAGCGTCAGGTACTTCGTTAGCTTTTCCAAAACCAAAACCAACTGTCCCTTTTCCATCTCCAATAACAACTAGAGCGTTAAATCTAATTTTTCTTCCACCCTTTACGGTTTTAGCAACACGATTTATAGAAACAACTCTTTCTTCAAAGCGTTTCACTTCACGTTTTCTTCTATTTCCACCTTTACGAAAATTCTTACCACCCTTAGTTCTAACAGGTATGTTTTCGTTTGTGTCCCTAGTATTTTCTTGTTTCATTTCTTTTTTTTCCATTTTTTCGCCTCCCTAGAACTTTAGTCCAGCTTCTCTAGCAGCATCTGCTAAAGCCTTAACTCTTCCGTGGTATAAATATCCACTACGATCAAAAACCACAGTTTCAATTTTATTCTCAATAGCTTTTTTAGCTATTTCTTCGCCAACTTTACTAGCGGCTTCAATATTAGATTTATTAGTTAAATCCATATTTATAGTAGAAGCACTGGCTAAAGTTATTCCTTTTTCATCATCAATAATTTGAGCACTGATGTTTTTATTAGAACGGAATACACTTAAACGTGGGCATTCACTAGTTCCACTAATCTTTCCTCTAACACGAGTATGACGTTTTTGACGAAGTTTATTGCGAGAAACTCTTTTAATCATTTTCTTTCCCCTTTCCTATTAACTCTTACCTGCTTTTTTACCGACTTTACGAATAATTCTCTCATCAACATACATGATTCCTTTGCCACCATATGGTTCTGGTTTTCTAACACTTCTTATAGTGGCGGCCATTTGACCTACTACTTGTTTGTTAATACCGCTTATGATAATAGAGTTATTCTTTGGAACTTCAATAGTTACCCCTTCAATAGGTTTAACTGTTACCGGGTGAGAGAAGCCAACACTTAAAACTAAGTCGTTTCCTTCCATTCTAGCACGGTATCCAATACCTTGGATCTTAAGTTCTTTTTTGAATCCCTCTGAAACTCCTACGACCATTCCGTTGATTAGAGCTCTAGTGGTTCCATGTAATTGTTTAGTGTGTTTTTCTTCGTTAGCACGAGTAATTCTAATTTCATTATTTTCATTTGTAATAGTAAGAAGTTTTGAAAACTTATTAGTTAAAGTACCTTTAGGTCCTTTTGCAACTACATTGTTATTTTCATCTATAGTTACTTCTACCTCTTTAGGTATAGTGATGATTTTATTTCCTATTCTAGACATTATATACCCCCTACCATATATAAGCGACTACTTCGCCGCCTATTAGTTCTTCCCTGGCCTTCTTATCGCACATTAATCCCTTAGATGTGGAAATAATTGCAATACCTAGACCATTTAACACTTTAGGTAGATCGCCAGCTTTTGCATAAACTCTAAGTCCAGGCTTAGAAATTCTTTTAAGACCAGAAATTACTCTCTCATTGCCTACATATTTTAAATCTAGTTCTAGTGTTTTCTTGTTAGTTTCATCATCTAATATTCTATAATCAGCTATAAAACCTTCTTCTTTTAATATTTTAGCTATTTCTACTTTAATTTTAGAATTAGGCATTAATACTTGTTTGTTTTTCATCATATTAGCATTTCTGATACGTGTTAACATATCTGCTATTGGATCTGTCATTATCATAACTTTTCTCCTCCTTACCAACTAGCCTTTTTAAGTCCTGGAATTTGACCATCATAGGCAAGTTCTCTAAGACATATACGGCATAGTTTAAATTTACGAAGTACTGAGTGAGGTCTTCCACAACGTTCACATCTAGTATATTCTCTAACCTTGAATTTCTTAGGACGGTTATATTTAACTACTAATGATTTCTTTGCCATCGTTTCATTCCCCCTCTATTTTACAAACGGCATTCCCAAGCCGCTTAGTAAGCCCAATGCTTCTTTGTCTGTTTCGGCAGTTGTAACAATTACAACGTCCATTCCTCTAATTACATTTACTAAATCATAATCAACTTCTGGGAAAATAATTTGTTCTCTGATTCCTAGAGTATAGTTACCTCTACCATCAAATGAATTCTTACTTACTCCTCTAAAGTCTCTAACACGTGGAAGGGAAATATTAATTAATTTATCAAGGAAATGATACATTTTTGCCCCCCTTAGTGTAACTTTACAACCGATCGGCATACCTTCTCTAAGTCTGAACGATGCGATAGATTTCTTAGCTCTAGTAACAATTGGTTTTTGACCAGTTATTAGTGTTAGTTCTTTTAATGATTCTTCTAATAATTTAGAATTTTTTGCAGCATCACCGACACCAATGTTAATAACAACCTTAACAAGTTTAGGTGCTTGCATTACTGACTTATATTTGAATTCTTCCATCAACGCTGGAACAACATCATTAATATATTTATCTTTTAATCTTAATGAAGGAGTTTCAACTTTTTTAGTTGTCTTCTTAGTTACAGTTTTTTTAGTTGTTGCTGTTTTAGTTTCAGTTGCTTTAGTCTCAACTTTTTTAGCAGTTTCTGCTTTTGTTGTAGTCTTCTTAGCTACTGTTTTTTCAGTTTCAACTTTTTCTGTAGTCTTCTTAGTTGCTGGTTTTGCAGTTGCAGCTTTAGTTTCAGTCTTCTTAGTTGTTGTTTTTTTAGTTTCAGCCATTTTCTTCCTCCTCCTATTTAATTACCGAAGATGATTTTTTAGCAATTCTTACTTTCTTGCCATCTTCGATTTTGTAACCAACCCTGGTTGGT
>DUOF01000046.1 GCA_012839015.1 bacterium | reverse complement strand
CATAGACCTTTGTTTTTCTTTTATTATTTAATTATGAATAAAAAAGAATAAATGAAAAAAGTGATTAATTGTTACTTGTACGTATTAAACCCCATTTAGATGTAAACTAGATTTTCCCCTCTCCCCTACCCTGCTGATTTAATGTTAGATTGGCTCTTATAAATAATCTTAAAGATATTTTGATTTCTTTTTCCTTTTTTTATTTAATTTACATACTTAAAGAATAAAAGAAAAAGAGAGGTATTTTAACCTCTCTCAATAATTACTTATTATTAATTATACTTTGAATAAACTTAAGTAGGTTTTCACCTTTTCACTTATTCTTAGTAATTTTGAATAATACAACAATTTTTGATAATCAAGATTATCTAGATTGAAATAATAATTTATTAGTCTATTTACTCTTTCAGATTCAAATCTATTTTTATTCTTAATGATGTCACAGATAGATCTCTCAAGATCATAAATTTTTATCTTATTGGAAAACTTGTTTTCTACCTCAATTATTCCTACTTGATAAATTGTTTCATTATCATAAAAGCATTCATATTCTTTTAAATTCATTGCATTGTACCCTTGGGGTACACTTATTTGAATCTTTGCGTTATCGTCTTTATAAAATCCAAGAAGCTCTAAAGCACTAAAATGGGAAATGATTACTTTGGCACTGTGAGTCTGTAAGCTAAATAAAGGATCGTATTCAATCTCTTTAGAGGCATAAATCCCCCGGTCAACTCTTTTAAGGTAACCTTCCTTAACCATCTTGGATAGATAAAATCGCGGGATACCAAGTCTATTAATTTCCTTAGTAGTAACTACCCCATCATTCTCATCTGCTAGATTTAATATTTCTTCTTCATAATTCATCCTATCACCACATTTGCTTTAATTATAAATTATTAAAGAATAATTGTAAATAGTTAGAATCATTTGTTTTATGATATAAAATCAAGATTGACTAGATAAAGTCTTTATAATCTAGTGTAGGGAATACCTTCCATAACTCCTCTAAGCGATACTTCTCTCTCTCTTCATTATGGAAGACGTGCACTATTACCTCACCAGTATCAATTAAAATCCAAGGTGTTCCTTTACCGTCTTTAATTTTGATCTCATGGTCATCCATTTTAAGATTCTTCTCTACTTTATCGGCTAGAGAGTTAACTAATCTCTCATTGCCGGCACTACATATAACAAAGTAGTCACAAATAGGGCTCGATTTAGAGACATCTATAATAACAATGTCTTCCCCTTTCCCCTCATCAATTGTTTTGACAATATTTTTCAATAATTTGCTCATATATATCTTCTCCTTTCAAATATTGTTCCATCGCTAAACGTGTATCTTCATTAACGATGTTAACACTCTTCCTAATAATATATTTTAAATTGTCTTCTAAGACAAGTATAAAGCCCTTTTCAATATCTTTAATACATTCTTTTATAAAGAAGGTGCTATCAAAGTCTCTTAATGGTTCTATCTTGTCACTGGAGTAGAGTATTTTGGCTAGAGGGCTCATATCACTCGTTCCACTAGTGTGATACTTAATTGATCTTAATATATCACCATTAGTTATTTTGAACCTCTTCTTAGCTATATATTCACCTACATATTGATGATGAATACGCTCACTCTCACCTAAGTGCTGAGGGTAATACTTCTCCATTATTTGCCTTGTCCTAACCTTGTCATATTCCTTAGCTATATCATGAAGTAAACAGGCTACCCTGATATCATTTTTACTAACCTTAGAGTTTTTAGCCATTGGTAAGGCAGTTTTTAAAACAGACAAAGTATGTTTATACCTTTTAGGAGACATATAAGGTCTTATTTGTTTTTTTAAGTATAGACCAGTAGCGATAATATAGTCCCTTACTTTTTTACTTAAATGGGTATAGTCTCCCATTTGGATATCTTTCTCCAAACAATCAATCTTAGAAATAACTTTGGTCCTAGGATAATCCATGGCATTAAAGGATTGATTATCCTCTAGATAAACTAAGAAGTTAATTTCTAGATTTTCTAAATCTCGATAAATTATCTCAAGTGTAGACAGATTAATAAGTACATAAAGATTACTGTTATTACAAATATCACTTAAGTATTCTTTTAATCGCTGTTTGTCTTTAAAATCTAAATGGAAGTCTCCTAATTTAATCTGTTTACTAGGTTTAAAACCTAGCTCTACCATATTCAATCTATCTTTAAATGGAGATAGTCTTTTAGCAGGATAGTTCTTATTAGGAGACAATTTTAAAACATCTCCGTTAACTTCTTTTAAAGCTGTATTTGCTATATGCAAATGATTGTTAGTAAACGGATCAAAGTTATCAAAAAACAAGATAACCTTTTTCCTCATTAAAACTTGATTATCCTTTTCTTAGAGGCTCTATAAAGAACGATGTTCCTACCAATTATTTGGACTAATTGTGAATTTGTCTGGCTAGCAATATCTAGAGCGATTTCTTTAATCGGGGTCTCAACTGTCTTTAGAACACTTATCTTGACAAGTTCATGTGCTTCAATAGCGTCCCTTATTCCTTTTATTATGTTATGGCTTAAACCTTCTTTCCCAACTTGGAAAATATCCTTTAAGTTCATAGCCATTGATCTTAGTTTGACTGTTTGTTTTGTTGTAAGCATAATTCTTTCACCTATATAAGGGCCTTTCTAACCCTGTAACTGACCCCTTTCGGGAGTCTTAAATTTATTTTTTGATTACTTTTGATAAAACTAATCCATCCGTAACCACTAATAACTACATCAATCTTATCATTAAGGTTTAAATCAACCTCGACTCCTACTAAATCATTAACAGTATTAATTGATCTAGTATAAGGTCTGGTATTATTGTTTTTTATTAAGTTATCGAAGGTGTTACTAGACTTTTCTAGTTTACTCCTTTTAATATCGACATAGTTAGAGAAGTAACAAGTAAAATCTGTGTTATCACCCTCTACAAAGTCAAATATAGCTAGACCTCCAAGAAGTAAGGACTGCCCACTTCTAAGTTGAAAGTTAACTGGTTTTATCTCCTTTTGAGGTAGTATATATCTAAGTAACTTTGGCTCAACGACACTCCACATTAAATCATTCATAATGATACCAGGGGTATCATAGACAAAAGATTTATTGTCTAGAGGAATCTTGATGACATTTAAAGTGGTACCTGGGAAATAACTAGTAGTAATGAAGTGAGATGTTTCGTTACTATAGTTTCTAAGAAGAGAGTTAATAAAAGTAGACTTCCCTACATTAGCATTACCGATAATATAAACATCCTTTTTACTACGGTACTTATTGATTTTATCAATGATAAGATCAATATTATAGTTAGTTTGACCACTGGTAATAATTATATCACTAACATTAGTAATTTTTAAATCAGTTAATCTTTCCTGCACCCAAGTAATAATTTTATTATCTTTAATTGAGGTTGGCAAGATATCTTTTTTATTAACTAAAACCATTAAGTCCTTACCTTTAGTATATTTATGTAAATCCTTTATCACACTCGCTTCAAAGTTGAATATATCAATTACATAAACAAGCAAGGCATCTAACTTAGTTATGTTTTCTAGGATCTTCTTATAGTCTTCATCGATTAAGTTTTCAAACTCACTGTTTGTGTTATAGTGCTGCAATCTAAAACATCTCTGACATAAAATACTGTCTTTGTTTTCTAGTACTTTGCTAGGCACATATCCTGGCATTTTCTCATCAGTGTCTTGTAGACTCTGACCACACCCATAGCAACCCATTTCTTTACTCATTTAGATCCCCCTTTTCAATACTTATTTTATCTTTATCTTTTAGAATTTTCTTGCGAATCTTGTTATCAAGTTTACGGTTGATAAAGCTCCTGATAGATTCTCTTTTAACTAATGGTTCTACTAGGATTGAACGGATTCCTAACCTATTAGCAGCCCAAATATCGGTTAATATTTGATCACCAATAAAGACCCATTCATCTTTATTTATTTCGCCATTTAGAATAAATTTTTTAATTCTTCTTATAGTAGGTTTATTACTATTAGCTAAATATTCAATGTTATGTTCAGTAGCGAAATTTCTTACCCTTCCTAAGTAATTGTTAGAAACAATTGCAAGGGTAAAACCATGCTCATTTAACTCTTCAAACCATTTTAGTTCACCCTCAGATGCACTAACAACATGATAAGGTACTATGGTATTGTCTAGGTCGCATAAAATATGTTTAATCCCTGACTCTTTTAGGACATTAAAATCTATATCAAAGATTTCCTTTGCATACCAAGTCGGATACCACTTTTTTGACATTAATAATCACCTCTTTTAGTTTACTTAAAAAAGGAGTAATTATAAAGCAATTGAGCGCATTTAATTAAAAAAAGAGGTGATACTCGTGAATTTTATTATTGAGTTTTTAAAAGAAGTTATGTTTTTTGTAGGTTACCTAAAAAACAGTGCATACCCGATGCCACTTAGTAAAGAGGAAGAAGTATACTACATAAAAGAGTTAATATATGGGGATAGGGAACTAGGTAGAAGAAAACTTATTGAACATAACTTAAGACTGGTAGTACACATAGCCAAAAAATATGATAATACAAAAGAAACCCAAGATGATTTATTCTCCATTGGTACAATCGGGCTTATTAAGGCAGTAGACACCTTCAATGATAATAAAGGGGTCAAGATAGCAACATATGCTGCTAGATGTATTGAAAATGAAATACTAATGCACCTTCGGGCTAATAAAAAGAACTACCAAAATATGTCCCTTAGTGATTCCATCGGCCTTGATAAGGATGGAGGGGAAATAACTCTGATGGATGTAGTCTCTACTAAAGATGAAGAAATAAAGGAAAAGTTATTTTTCAATGACCGAATGATGATTCTATCAAACAAGTTAAATATACTAAGTGAATTAGAAAAAGAAATTATTGATTTAAGGTATGGAATTAACGGTGTCCAGTATACACAAAAAGATGTAGCTAAAAAGTTTAATATTTCTAGATCATATGTCTCTAGAATAGAAAAAAGAGCCCTTATAAAGCTCTTAAATGAAATAAAGAAAGTAGAAAATGATTAGGAATAAATTTCTAATATAGTATCAATTACTATATTAACAATTGAGTTTTTAGCCTCAACTCTGTTCTTAGTTAATACTTTAATAGTTTTATTATAAAACTGTTTTTCATCAGCGATATAAACCGACAAGTATACTAAATTATCATCATAGTTTTTATCATCACTAGTATCCTTAATACATAATTGACCACTGATACCAACTCCAATATGAGAGTTAGCAAATTTAGCAGCATTCTTAGCCATTTCCTGGGTAGTTTTAATATGGTATGGTCCATACCTCTTAATAACATATGGACTTACTCCCATCTTAAGTTTAAATTCATTATTATAAGTAACCGCACCAAAACTAAAAACCTGACTTGCACCTTCAATACTAGTAATCGCTGAAGCAAGTGCACCACCACTACAAGATTCCATGGTAGAGATCTTAAGTCCGTTTTCCTTAAGTATCGTTACCATTTTCTCTAAGTGATCCTCATTAATCTTCATTTAACTCCCTCCCTTATTAATCTATTTTTTTGTATTTATTATCTATTAGTGAGAACAGGTATAACTCTATTGTTTTACTAGTTTTAGTAGTTAAAAACTCCCTATATCCCTTCAACTGTCTTAAATAGTTTTCATTATCAATATCTTTTAGTTTATAGTCGATAATTTTAATATGGTCTTCATATTCAAGCATTAAGTCGATAAATCCATGATAATCTTTATTGTCGCTAGTAAAAAAGAATTCATATTCTTTATATATTTTAGCATCTGAAAGATTACTTAAAAGAGGATTGTTAAGAAAATTTTCTAATATATTAGTATTTTTCTCATTTAAGTTAAATTCACCTATATTAGGACTCTTAAAATCTATTAAATATAAGAGTTCGTGTAAATAATTACCATATTCAATGGCTTTGCTAACTTCATGATCAATGAAGCTAGCTTCACTACCTGAAAACTTAAGAATTTCT
>DUOF01000045.1 GCA_012839015.1 bacterium | reverse complement strand
ATGAGGAAATAACTATGGCTAGAATAGAACTAAAAAAATATTCTCTAGGGGAAGAATTAATTAATTCAATTTCCCACGGAGTTGGTGCTGTTTGGGGAATTGTTGCTACTATTATGGGAATATTAAAGGCGGTACAACTTGAAAACACCTTAATGATTATTTCAATGTCAATTTTTGGGTTTTCATTAATTAATTTATATATTATGTCAACCATTTATCATGCTCTTGCTATTAATAAAGGTAAGAGGGTTTTTAGGGTCTTAGATCACTGCGGGATATTTTTACTGATTGCCGGGACTTATACTCCGTATGCCTTACTAGTTTTGCCTAGGGTACCAGGACTTATAATACTTGGTATAGTATGGATTTGTGCAATAGTAGGGATAACCTTTAATTCAATCAATTTAAAGAAATTTAAAGTATTCTCACTAGTATCATATTTACTTACCGGATGGGTAATTATTTTTGCTATTAATCATCTAATAGCAAACCTCGACCTTAATGGTCTAATCTTACTAGTTGCAGGAGGACTAGCTTATTCCTTTGGAGCAATAATATATGGTATTGGAAGTAAGAAAAAATACTTCCACTCAATTTGGCACTTCTTTGTACTGCTTGGAAGTATCCTTCATTATTTATCAATTTATTTTTATGTTTTAATATAATTTTTGTTAGATATTTACAAGTAGTTGATAATTAATTAAGTTCATGTTTTAAATGTCAAATGTAAGTGAAAAATAAAATTGTAATCCTGCGATCCTTTTGAAAGGAGAGTAAAATGCCGATAAAAAATGGATTACTTACAGCATTTTTGACCATCTGTTTGATGTTTGTTTCTCCGATTGTAGTTTTTGCTAGGGATTTAATTCCTGGAGGACACAACATCGGAGTAGAACTAAAAAGCGATGGGCTTATGATCTCTGGGACCTATGATGTTAAGTATGAAAATGCAGTTTACAATCCTAATCGCGATAGTGATATTAAAAAAGGTGACTTATTAGTAAGAGTCGGTAGTAACAAGGTAGAAGATTTATCAGGTTTGTTATCAGTACTAAAAAAAGATTTTGAAGGTAGAGATAGTATTGATGTAACTATTGTTAGAAACAAACAAGAACAAGTAAAGAGTCTTAAACTTATAAAGGACGAGTATGGAAACATCAAGACTGGTCTGTTTATTAAAGAAAAAGTTTTAGGGCTTGGAACTCTAACTTATTATGACCCGGTTAATATGACTTATGGTAGTTTAGGACATGAGATGGTTGACACTAATTTTAGCCCTGGTGTTGACTTATCTTTTGGGACAATTTATGGTAGTGACGTTAGACAAATTAAGAAGAGTGTAAACGGAAAACCAGGAGAAAAAATTGCTTCCATAAATAAGAAGGAAATCCTAGGAGAAGTGAACAAAAACAACCGCTATGGAGTTTATGGGACATACACTAAAGGTCCAAGTGAACGACTAGTTCTTGAGGTTGGTATTAGAGAAGATGTTAAGTTAGGAAGCGCTCAAATTTGGACTGTTGTCAAAGATGACAAAATAGAAAAGTTCGATATTGAGATCGTGGGACTAAAAAAACAAGACAAGAAAGATATTAAAGGAATTTCTTTTAGAGTAGTAGATAAGCGGCTTTTAAATATAAGTAACGGCATTGTAGCGGGGATGAGTGGTTCACCGATAGTTCAGGACAACAAGATCATCGGAGCAGTTACCCATGTCTTGGTAGACAAGGTACAGTATGGTCATGGCATTTTTATAGAATGGATGCTTGAAGAATCGGATGCATTAGTTAGAAGCTAGTGTATAGGGTT
>DUOF01000044.1 GCA_012839015.1 bacterium | reverse complement strand
TATTCACAAACAAAATAATCAGTAAAGTTACTGAACTTAGGATCGTTAATACTAAGCGTTATCCCCATCTGGGTATTATAAGATTTCGGGGTCTTATAGACATTAAAGGATTCTTCAAGAAGATTGTAAATCATATTCTTACAACTAGTTTTGCCATAACTACCAGTGACTCCAATAACCACCAAATCCTTATTATTCTTCATCTTTCTTCTGGCCTTAAGGATGTATCTATACCTGAGTGCCTTTTCTAACGGATAAATTACTATAAAACTTAGCGATATATAAAGAAAACTTACTAAGTTAATGAAAATAATACTAAGGGCATAATCGACTATAAAGTTGTCACTAAAGATTGCTACTAGTAAAAGACTAGTGAATATAAGTAGGTAATAACTTACTAGGGTTCTTTTTATCCTGCTTGAGATTTTCAAATCCTTATTCACCCTTAAATCAATTGAAAGATAAGCTAAATAAACTGCAAAGAGTAATAAAAAGATAATTAACCTTAAGTAATTATCCAGTGCAAAGATCACTATAAAACTCATTATGAAATATGCGAGTATATGATAATAGACCTTTCTAGGTCTTAGATTATCCTTTATATAACCAAAGTATTTTCTTTGCTCATAATGCTGGGACTGCATAATCTTGGCAAAGTATTTAAAAAAGGAAATAAAAAGTAAGGGAGTTAACAAGCAAACAATAATTTTAATTAACATCAAGTACCCCCCTTACAAAAGATTGTAAACTTAACCTGCTATAGTCTATGTTTTCCAGGTAGGCAAAATGACCCCCATTTAGAGTATCTAACTTATTATTTTTTAACCTTTTTCTAATTTTAAGTGCCATCTTATATGGAGTTACTTTGTCTTTCTTACCCCACAGAAGTAAAACTGGAATAGTAACTTTTTTTAGATCTTCTTTGTAAAAAGTGTTAACACTTTTTACTAACACTCTTTTTAGGTTTGGCTCTGCATTTTTATAATCTTCACTACCATGTTTATTTCCTTTTATTAATCCTAATTTCTTCAATAATTTATATTTATAAACTTTGTAGTAATACTTAATGCCTCGTCTTCCCTTTATTAAGGGTGATGCAATAAATACTACCGCCTTTAAACGGCGGTAGGTTAGATAGTACTCCATTGCTACTTTACCACCAAAAGAATGTCCGACTATAATGCTAGGTTCTAATTCCAAACTTTCTAATAAATCATTTAAACTCTTGGCATAGTCATTAATTGATACTTGATTTCCAAGTTTTGAATCTCCAAAACCGGGTAAGTCTACCACTATACAACAGTACTTCTTTTTCAAATTATTTATTAGAGGCAACATAGATTCCTTAGATTGCCCCCATCCGTGTAAGAATACAATTACCTTTCCTGTCCCTTCTTTTAGGTAACTTAGTTTAGGCATCTGACCACTCCCTACATTAGAGTATGTAAATTTAGAAAATAGGTAACTAATGATATTAGTGTTTTTTATTACATATATTTTTAGTGAAAAGTATAAAACATTTATTCCTAGATGTTATAATTTACTTGGAAGGAGGAGTTAATGTGATTGAATCACTACCTTGGATCTGGGCAATTGTTATTGTCGCCACTCTAATCATTGAGTTCTTTACCGCTGATATAGATGTCATCTGGTTTAGTATTGGTGCTCTAGTCTCACTTGTCCTATCTGTATTTAAAGTAAGTCCCTGGTGGCAGGTAATCGCCTTTTTGGTTACCTCAGGTATACTTATCTTTACAGTCGGGAGGTGGGCTAGAAGAGTTCTCTCATTTAAGAAGGTTGCTACTAATGTAGATTCCTTAATCGGGAGGGAGATAATGGTTCTTGAGGATGCTAGTGAACATGAAAAAGGTTCTGGGATCATTAATGATGTAGTTTGGACAATAATGTGTCAAGAAGGAGAAGAGGTTAGAAAGGGACAAAGGGCATTTGTAGTAGATGTAAGAGGTAACAAATTAGTCGTTAAAAATAAACATAGAAAGGAGTAGTTTTATGAATTTTTTACCATTAATAATATTTATCGGGGTAGTATTAGTAATCATACTTTCTACCTCAGTTAAGATAGTTAGGCAGTCATGGGCGTACGTAGTCGAAAGAGTTGGAGGTTACAGAGCTACTCTTGGAACGGGGTTACATTTTATTCTTCCATTCTTTGACCGGGTAGTTAACCGTGTTTCCCTTAAAGAAGTTGTCGAGGATTTTCCTCCTCAGCCAGTAATAACCAAGGACAACGTTACCATGCAAATAGACACAGTAGTTTACTTCCAAGTAACCGATCCAAAACTATATACTTACGGCATCCATAACCCAATTAATGCTCTAAGTAATTTAACCGCTACAACACTTCGTAACATTATCGGAGATTTAGAATTAGATGAGACTCTTACTTCTAGAGATACAATTAATCAACAAATGCGTATTATACTAGATGAGGCTACCGATCCTTGGGGAATAAAAGTTAATCGAGTTGAGGTTAAGAATATTTTACCTCCTAGAGATATTCAAGAAGCGATGGAAAAACAAATGCGCGCCGAAAGGGAAAGAAGAGAGGCTATATTAAGAGCTGAAGGTGAAAAAAGGGCTGCGATTCTTGTAGCTGAAGGTAAGAAAGAATCAACCATCTTAGAAGCTGATGCGAGGAAATACGCTAATATTGCTGATGCTGAGGGAAAGGCTGAAGCCCTTAAGAAAATGGCTGATGCTAAGGCTTATGGTATTGAAGTCATTAATAAGGCAAAACCAGGTCAACAATACCTTACTTTAAAGAGTCTTGAGGCATTAGAAACTGTAGCAGACGGTAGAGCTACTAAACTTATTATTCCTTCAGAACTTCAAAATCTTGGAGG
>DUOF01000043.1 GCA_012839015.1 bacterium | reverse complement strand
TGGCAACCGAGTTTTCTTGCACTTTTATTATGGTATATTTTGCTATGTATGTCAAAGAAAAGACAACTTAAACGCAACTTTAAGTTGTCTAAATCAAGATGTATCATAATTTTATTTGTTAAGTTGCATTTACTTTGTCATCTAACAGATATTTTCTAAAATGCTCTCTTCAAATGAGATTATCCCTGAAGGGGTTATAGCATTACAAAAAGCCCTGAATACTTTGCCTTGCTTCGGAGTGCTTGTTTCATCGAAGATTTTATTTAATATTTCATTTTTCTTTTGATCAATAATTTCTGAGTCATCAATCATTTTAAATATTTCCTTAAGGTTGTTGTTTAAATAACTCGCTTCTTTTAGTTTTTTATAAGTCTCCTTGTAGAACAAAGATTTATCATTATTATATTTAATTATCTCAGTTTCATTTTCTAAAAGGATATTGCGATCTAGATACATAGTAAGATTAATTATTTCATCTTTTAATCCTACTAGAGTTGGTTCGATGGGATGAGGAGATGTAGCATCCACTACTGCGATTGATAGATCACTAACTATAACACCATCAAGAGAGTCTACATCACCGCTGCAATGTACGTATATTAAGTGATACCCAAGATCACTGTAATACTTAGCGACCTTTTTAATAAGGGCCGACTTTCCAGTTCCAGGTCCTCCCTTTAATATAAAGACTCTTTTAATATCTTTAAAAATATCGTTATAATATGAGAAGAAACCCCCTCCTGTATTAGCCCCTCCAAATATATGTTTAGCCAACAAAAATCACCTCGTATACATTATTATACGCAAAAGCATTTTTATATAACCCAACAAAAAATAGGGTTTCCCCTATTCTTCTGAAGTTGTTTTTACAAGATTTAGTTTCTCTTTAACTTTTTGCTCTACTTCTTTATATATAGCTTCATTTTCTTTGAAGTACTTCTTAACGTTCTCTTTTCCTTGTCCAAGTCTTTCACCATTATAGTCATACCAAGATCCGCTCTTACCTATTACTTCAAGTTCTGCTGCTAGATCTATGACTTCTCCTTCAAGTGAAATACCAAGTCCATACATCAAGTCAACGTTAGCCACCTTGAACGGCGGTGCGACTTTGTTCTTAACTACTTTAAGTTTAACAACATTACCTACTATTTCGCTTCCCTGTTTAATGGCTTCACCACGTCTAACATCAATCCTAATAGTAGAATAAAATTTAAGGGCTCTTCCACCTGGAGTTACTTCTGGATTACCATAAATTACTCCAACCTTCTCCCTTAATTGGTTAATAAAGATAATTGTACAAACGCTCTTGTTTAATAATGCTGTTATCTTCCTAAGCGCTTTAGACATCAGTCTAGCTTGTGCTCCTACCTGTGCATCAGACATTTCACCATCTAATTCTACTTGAGGTACTAAGGCTGCAACTGAGTCGACCACAATTAAGTCTATAGCTTGGGATTTAACCAAGATTTCAACAATCTCTAAAGCTTGCTCTCCTGAATCTGGCTGCGACAAAATAAGTTCATCTACATTAACCCCTAGTTTTTGAGCATATGCAGGATCGATTGCATGTTCTGCATCAATGAAGGCAGCCCTTCCGCCATTTTTCTGGGCCTCTGCCACAGCATGTAATGCTATAGTAGTCTTACCACTAGACTCAGGACCGTATATTTCAACTACCCTTCCTCTAGGATATCCACCAACTCCAAGGGCCACATCAAGTAATAATGAACCACTAGAAATAGTATCAACATTCGTTAATGCCCTGTCTCCTAGTTTCATAATTGAACCTTTACCATATTGTTTTTGAATAGTTTTTATTGCCTCTGTAAGCGAAGCATCTTTTTTAGTGTCACTCATTCAAACACCTCCTAATTAATTTATATACTGACTTCAGTGTATTTCTCCTACCCTTTTAAATCTGATAATAGTACTTCTTTATTCTTATTGAAGTATTCAATGCCCGATATCAGCGATATTACCGCTGGTATAATCGGAAGATAAATAAAGTTAATACCTGGTAGCAATAATACTATAATAAGCACTATCATTTGGGTAAGTGTTTTAAGTTTACCTAATTTGCTAGCTGCTATAACAACACGTTTTTCTATCATGATCAGGCGAATCATATCAACCACAATATCTCTACCTATAATAATTACAGTTACCAACCAGTGTATTCTTCCAAAAGAACTAAGTATGATAAACATAGTATTAACAAGTAGTTTATCAGCGATTGGATCTAAAAACTTACCCAGTGTTGTTATTTGATTTTTCTTTCTTGCTAGATAGCCATCTACAAAGTCACTAATAGATCCAATAACAAACAGGAATAGCACTATAACGTCACTAACGTTATAAGCAAACTTATAAATTTGAAAATCAAAAAATAGATTCGGGACTAGTTCTTTCAACAAAAAGACGCCAATAATTAAAAATACAGTGACAATCCTGAAAATAGATATTCTGTTTGGTAGATTGATTTTGTTCTTCATGTTATTCTCCTATTCAACAACTTAATGATACTATATTACTTATGAAAATACTATTATTTAAATAATAAAAAAGGCGAATAACGCCTTAATATTCACCACTAAAGTGAGCATATAAATTTAGATCTTCATGTACCATGAAATCTAAATCTATCTTCTTAGCTACTTCCTTGTACTCCATTGGTAAGTCATACCAACCGATAAAGATACAGGTCGTGCATTGATAGTTGATAGGTTCACTAATACCTTGAACATCGAGTAGGTTAGTACCGTTTTTGACTTGTACTATTCTAACATTTTGTTGATCATATACTTTAACTGTATGGGCCTTATCCCATTTAGCATAAAGAGAGGTACTCATATATACTTTATTGTTATCAAAATCCCATCTCTTAGTAAGTTCTTTGTCTTGATACCAACCTTCAAAATAAAGACCACTTGTATTCTCTACTGCAATATCATCTATGGTTGAACCTCTTGTATATTTTATTTCTCTATAATCGTAAGGATTAAGAGAATAGTAATATTTAACACTAGTTCTACTAATTATATAAAAAGAAGTTAATACGCTAATAGATAAAACTATAGCTATACTTAAAACTTTATACGTTTTTCTAAGCAATTCTTACACCATCCTAATACATTATATCAAGTCAATCACTGGAATTGACAAAATTGTTTTTATTTGCTCTACATCAAGCAAAATTATTATAATAAAAAACTAGTTGAAAAGCAAGAAGTTATGTGTTGAAGTTATTTAAGAAAGACTATTTTTAAATGGTTCGTTGCCAGAATAAACTGAACTTTCCTCAAGACCTTCTTCTATTCTAAGTAATTCATTATACTTGGCGATCCTGTCAGTTCTAGCAGGAGCACCGGTTTTAATTTGGCCAGTGTTAAAGGCTACCGCTATATGGGTGATACTGATGTCCTCAGTTTCACCTGAACGGTGAGAGACAACGCAGTTATAGTTATTCTTTTTGGCTAGTTCCATTGTTTCAAACGTTTCAGTTAGTGTTCCTATTTGATTAACCTTAATCAGGATTGAATTGGCTAAGCCTTTTTCAATTCCTTCTTTTAGAAGTTCCTTGTTAGTAGCAAACAGGTCATCACCTACTATTTGTATCTTATCACCTAGTTTATTGGTCATTAGTTTCCATCCATCATAGTCAAACTCATCTAGGCCGTCTTCAATTGAGGCAATTGGATACTTACCAATAAGATATTCATAGTATTCTATTAGCTTTTCGGCTGTTAATTCCTTATGGTCGATAAAATATGTCTTACTTTCCTTATTATAAAATTCACTAGCAGCCACATCTAAAGCAATTTTGATTTCTTGTTCTGGTTCATATCCTGCTTTTCTAATTGCTTCCATAATAAGTTCTAGGGCTGATTCATTACTCTCTAGTCTAGGGGCAAAGCCACCCTCATCACCAACAGTAGTAGGTAACCCTTTGTCTTTTAGGACGCTCTTTAGATTATGATAAACTTCGGTTCCCATTCGCAGTGCTTCGCTATAATTTGATGCACCTACAGGGACAATCATGAACTCTTGGATGTCAGTGCTAAAATCGGCATGGGCCCCACCGTTCATAATATTCATCATTGGGGTTGGTAATAACTTTGCATTAAAGCCACCAAGGTAGCGATAAAGTGGTAGACCATATAAGTTACTAGCTGCTACAGCACAAGCTAGGGAAACCCCTAGGGTAGCATTAGCGCCTAATTTTGACTTATTAGGAGTGCCATCAAGTTCAACTAGTGATCTGTCTATTTCCACTTGATCATCTACTAGTTTCCCCACAAGGGCTGGTCCAATAATGTTAATAACATTATTTACTGCCTTTAAGACACCTTTTCCTAAGTACCTTTGTTTGTCTCCGTCTCTTAGTTCAACCGCTTCCTTTTGTCCGGTAGAAGCACCACTTGGTACTATCGCTCTACCTATAACACCAGAATCAGTTATTACTTCAACCTCTACTGTCGGGTTCCCTCTTGAATCTAGAACCTCTCTTGCATGAACAACTCTTATTAATGGCATTTAATTTTCCCCCTTTTTACTAATTAAATTTTTACCTTCCATTTTTGCCGGTATTTTCTCATCTAATAAATATAAAATACTCGGTGCTATATCAGCGAGTATTCCAGGCTTTAGATACACATCACTCTTGGTAACTATAAATGGGACCTTAGATGTGGTATGGGCACTGAAAGGTTTACCAAACTCATCGACTATCTTTTCTATATTCCCGTGATCAGCAGTTATGATTAATGTATAGTCATTACTCTTGCAACTCTTATATAGTTCACCAACACACTCATCAACTACTTCAAGTGCCCTAATACAGGCCTTTTCAATAGCGGTGTGACCAACCATATCACAATTAGCAAAATTGACAATGATTACATCATAGATGTTTTTACTTATTTCATTAACTAGAGTATCACAAATAGTATAAGCAGACATCTCTGGTTTTAAATCATAAGTTGATACCTTTGGTGAATCGATTAGGATCCTAGTAGCATTTTTAAGTGAGGGGAGTTCTACTCCATCATATTTTTTCATCCCATCTAGGAAATAAGTTACATGGGCATACTTTTCTGTTTCAGCAATCCTTAATTGATGATATCTTCTTTTAGCTAGCACTTCTCCTAAAACTTCATCAGGTAAATCTAATTTATAAGCTACTTCGGCTTTCACACTATTAGAATATTTCATCATTGAAACAAAAAAGATGTTCTCTAACTGTTTAACCTTAGCCTTTTCTTTATAAAAATTCTTATTGGTTATTAGTGTGGATAATTGAATCGCTCTGTCAGGTCTAAAGTTTAAGAAAATAATCGCATCATTATCTTCTATCCCCTTAGTCAGGAATTCACTGTGTCCTGGACAGACAAATTCATCACTAACCTCCCAAGCCACATTTCTAAGTCTTATATATTCTTTTTCTAAATAAACAAAAGGATCACTAAAGGTATTACCCTTTAAATTAACCATATTATCATAAGCCTTAAGAGTGCGATCAAGATTGTTATCCCGGTCCATAGCGTAGTATCTACCACTTATACTGGCAATTATACCTACACCGGTTTCATTTATTTTATTGTTTAATTGTTCTAAATACCCCTTAGCACTTTGAGGTAAAACATCCCTTCCATCTAGGAAAAGATGTAAGTATAGGTTTTTGATATTATGTTCACTTACTAAATCAATCATATTTAAAAGATGATCGATGTGTGAGTGTACTCCTCCATCACTAAGAAGAGAAAATAAGTGTAAAGTAGAATCATGTTTCTTAACATGATCGAAGGCCTTTAAAAATTGTTTATTCTTAAAGAAGCCTCCCCCTTTGATATCGTGATTAATTAGGGTTAGTGATTGATAAACAATCCTACCTGCCCCGATATTTAAGTGTCCTACTTCACTATTGCCCATTTGTCCTTTTGGAAGGCCTACCTCTTCTCCAGAGGCGTCTAAAAGAGTGTTAGGGTATTTATCCATTAAGTAATCAAGATTAGGAGTCTTGGCCATCTTTACTACATTACCAACACTCTCTTCCCTAACCCCCAAACCATCTAGGACACATAAGACAATCTTTTCTCTTTTCATTTTATCATTCCTTCAATTTTTCAATCATTGCTACGAAAGAGTCAGGACTTAAGCTAGCACCACCAACAAGGGCACCATCGATGTCATCTTTATTAACATAATCATTGATGTTCTCTGGTTTAACACTACCTCCATATAACACCTTAAGATTATCGAAATACTTCATTTTGAATTCTTCCTTAATTACCTCTTTTATATAACTAGCTATATCTTGTGCTATATCTTCATTAGCACTCTCTCCGGTACCAATTGCCCAGACAGGTTCATAAGCAATAATGATATTCTCAATGAATTCTTTACTAAGGTCTTTTAGTCCTTCAATTAATTGAGTCTTAATTACTGCTTTAGTCTTCCCATCTCTGTACTCTTCAATTGTTTCTCCAACGCAGTAGACTGCAATCATTTGATTCTTTTCTAGTGCTTTAAGTTTTAAGTTACATGATTCGTTACTCTCATTAAAATACTTTCTTCTTTCACTATGACCTATAAGGGCATAATCTATCTCAATTTCCTTTAACATTTCTACACTTATTTCACCAGTATAAGCACCCTTTTCCTCATAGTGGACATTTTGTGCTACCGAGAATATTTTATCAGTAATCTTTTCTAGCACTGGAAGTGCTAAAAAGGATGGTGCGATACCAATCATTATTTGTTCAGGTTCAATATCTTTAATAGTCTCCTTAACGGCACAAACAAAACCAATCGTTTCTTGAATGGTCTTGTTCATTTTCCAGTTACCAATTAGTATTTTAGTCTTCATTGTGTTCCCCCTGTTTGTCTTCGATTATATCTATCCCTGGTAAATGACCATCATTTTCAATCATTTCAAGGGATGCTCCTCCCCCAGTAGAGATATGCGAGAATAATTCACTAAAGCCAAACTTCTTACTAGCAGCGGCACTATCGCCACCACCAATAACACTAAAGGCGTTTTCTAAACTACCAATTGCCTTAGCTATCTCTTTAGTTCCATTAGCAAAGTTATCTACTTCGAATACTCCCATCGGTCCATTCCAAAATACCATCTTACTTCCATTTAATTCTTCTTTGAAGTAATTGATAGTTCTAGGACCAATATCGACTCCTAAGTATTCTTCATTTATATTTTGATCCATACTGACATTGATTTTTGTCGGATTTTGAAAATCATCGGCAATAATGTGATCAATAGGTAAGATAATCTTTCCTTTAGCTTTATCTAAACAGTTTTTGGCGTACTCTATTTGATCTTCTTCGACTCTACTCTTTCCTATCTCATAGCCTAAGGCTTTTAGGAAAGTATAAGACATCGCGCCTCCGATTATCAGTTTATCTGCCTTTTCAAGTAAACCGTCAATAACCTTTATCTTATCACTAACTTTAGCGCCACCTAAAACCGCTACAAAGGGTTTTATTTTGGCTTCAACACACCTATTTAAAGCCTTGACCTCTTTTTCAACCAAGAAACCAATCGCACTTTCTTTTCCTTCACCCTTTAAAACTTCGACCACTCCATAAGTGGAAGCGTGTTTTCGGTGTGAACTCCCAAAGGCATCATTAACAAAAACATCAATGCCTTCACTTAACTTACTGGCAAGGTCGGGGTCATTTTTACTCTCTCCTGGCTCAAAACGGGTGTTTTGAAGTAGTAATACTTCTCCTCTTTTTAGACCTTTAATTAGATTAGAAGCAGATTCACCTACTACTTCATTAGAAAATTTAACTTCTACTCCTAAAAGTTCACTAAGTCTTGGGACTACTACTTTCAGGTTGTTCTTTTCTTTGTCTTCTTCATTCTTAATTTTACCTAGGTGAGAGCATAAGACTACTTTTGCATTATTATCTAACAGATACTTAATAGTAGGAATAGCGGCAACAATTCTATTATCATCACTTATTTGACCATCTTTAAGAGGGACATTAAAGTCCACCCTTACTAAAATGGTTTTATCTTCTATTTGAATATCTTTTATAGTTTTCTTAGACATCTTACTACCTAAACTAAGTTTAGTTTTTCTGCCATTAGCTTAGCTAGACGCATGAATTGGCAAGTATACCCATACTCATTATCGTACCAAGCTAAAACCTTCACATATTGTTTCCCATCAGGGTTATCTAAAATTATTGTCTGGTTAGACTCAAATACAGCACCATAGGTACTACCTATGATATCGCTAGATACCAATAGATCATCACTATATTCCAAAACACCTTTTAGGTTAGTCTCACTAGCTTCTTTCATAGCGTTATTTATTTCTTCAATAGTTACTTTATTGTTTAGAGTAATAGTTAAGTCGACAACTGATCCATCAATAACAGGGACCCTCATTGAGATACCGTGCATTCTACCTTTCATTTTTGGCAAGACTAGGCTTAGTGCTTTTGCAGCACCAGTTGTAGTCGGGATTATATTAGCAGCACTTGCTCTACCTCTTCTAAAGTCTTTTTCTTTAACCATATCTAGGTTTGTTTGATCGTTTGTGTAGGCATGGACAGTAGTCATAAATCCGCCCTCTACCCCAAAATTTTCATCTAACACCTTCATAACTGGTGCTAGACAGTTAGTAGTACAACTAGCACCTGATACTACTGTGTCTTCACTAGTTAACTCATCACTGTTTACACCATAAACAAATGTTGGAGTATCTTTGTCTGCCGGGGCACTGATAATAACACCCTTGACGCTGCCGCCTAAATGGGCTCCTGCGCTATCTTTAGTTCTAAATCTACCGGTACATTCCATGACTAGTTCTGCTTCATTTTTATCCCAAGGGATATCAGCAGGGTTCTTCTCGCTATATACTGGTATTATTCTCCCATCAAAAATTATATTATTATCATCATGACTAATTTCATGTCCTTTAAATACACCTTGTGCACTATCATATTTTAATAAATAAGCAAGGTTAGCAGCACTTGATAAATCATTAATAGCAACTACCTCAAACTCTCCTGATTCCACGGCTCTTCTAAAGACTAAACGACCGATTCTTCCAAATCCATTAATCGCAATTTTTATTGACATATTTATTTCCCCTTTCATGCCTTCAATATAATTATTATAATTTAATAATTTTTATGGGTCAATTTTTCAATCGATTAAAAAAATAGACTTTCGTCTATTAATTTATTTCTATAAGTTTTTAGTGTTTTCTTGTTGCTTTTTGCGGTTTTGTGTCATTTTATCAATCATCTTCTTATAGTAGATATCAAAGTCACCATACATCAATTCTATTTTCTTTTTTAGGCTTTCTTTGTCATAGAAATTTAAATAGTAATCCCAAGCCTTAACATGTTCATATATTTCACCCTCGATCCCTAGGTGTTCCATACCAAAGGGGTATAACCTAGACATTTTACCATTTATATAATCAGCCTCGAAGAGTCCATATGGTTGGACCCTGCTTTGAAGCGGGTACTTTATATTGTCAATAAAGTTAATATGTTTCTTATCGGGTGTCTTATATAGATTTAGTTTTACTTCTTGTAGGAACTCATAGTCTTCATCACTCTTATAGTTAAGGACATAATTTAACTCATGGATACAGGCCGCTTTATAGAATTTATGAAGTGCGTAGGCTGCAGGCGGGTTCTCATCACCTTTTTTGAAGGTATCTTCAATAATGTCTAAAAGATTAACTTCCCTAGCACCCTTTTCACCTAGTTCACGATAATTTAATTCCTGCATTACTTTAGTACGTTCTACGTTATCTAGATAAAACCAAATGTATTCATTAAAATAATAATAGAACTCATTGTCCCTCAATCTATTAATTGTTTCTAAATTTTTCTTAAAGTAGTTAAGTTTGTCCTTACAGGCATTGATGATCTTATCATTTTTGTCCCAAATCATTTTTATTTCATTCAAGTTTTTTTCTCTGTTCTCATTATGGAAAATCGGGTTATACATGACTTGGGATAATAGGAATTCCTTAACCCTCTTATCACTGCCTTTCTCTCTGGCAAGTTCATGTGAGATTTCAACAGTTGTTAAAAATGCCTGATTGTTGGCGTCATATTCAATCGGTTGGTATGAATATAACAAATTTTCCTCCTCCGCTTCAAAATAATTAGCCAGCATCAAGAAACTGTCCTTGTTTGTATTTCTCTTCCAGTCTTTTTTGGTGTCCTCATCAATGTTAAGCTTAGCAGGATTATGACCTTCACTAATATCAAACTGTAGTTTATGTCTTCTTTCATGAAAATAGATAAATAGTAACTCATATGGGTTAATACTATCTAATATATTTTCATTAATAGAAATAGAATCAAAATCATAACTCCCATGAAGGTCCATATCATCATTAGAAAAGACAATATCTACCGGGGTCTCTTCGTATATAGAGGCCACTTGTTGTTCTAGTTCGATAATTAGTTGTTTCTTATTAAACACATTTAGTTTATCAAAGTTACTAGAATGAAACTGACTAATGGTCTGCCATGCCTTATTAGTGTTTTTTAATGCATTAAAGAAATTTCCTATTTCATTCATCCTACTCACCTCGATATCGATGGATTTTGTTTAGTTATTCTAGTTTCCATCTTCTTTACTAACTTTTCATAATATTCTTCAAAACTACAACCATAGTAGCGCTCTATTACCTTAGCAATAATTCTTTCTTCCATAACGCTAAATCTATCAAGCACGTTTATTATCTTAGGGCTCTTAAAGTGCTTGCTAAGGCTTTTAGTAATTGTTTTCTTGTTCTCATTAATTATACTATTCTTTAATAAGCTTACTGGTTGAATATAGTGATCTATATTCTTATCTAAAATATAGTTAACTAATTTATCACCTTTCTTATAAGTGTTAATCTTTAAATCCCTAACTATCTTAGGATCGGCGTTATAGTCATCTAAGTTGTAAATAATTCCCCTTTTTATTAGGTCCGTAGTATTAACAAAGTTGGGGTTATTATCACTCATAATTACATCAGGAAGAGATTTATTAATGCCTAGTAGCCTTAATTTGCGAGCGGCGTATTCTTTGCTCAGGCTAGATCTAACATTAGATGGTAATATGTGATCAAATAGAGGAGAAATAAGACAATCTAATTTATCATCCTCTAGGTCTTCTATCATCTCTGTATCAATTTTTTCAAAGAAACCAAATATTTCATCTAACTCTACATCAATCGCAGCACTTTTTTCCTCTATTATCTTTAGAGCTTTAGCTCTTTTTGCTTCACTCTTAATTGAATCATGCATAACCCTGTCGTTACATAGATATAACTCTACCTGACCCCTTAAAGGGTGAACTCCTGGTAAGTTCTTAAAGGTTAGGTCTAACATCTTATCAGCGTATTCATAAGCATCTACCATCATCGGTTGATGTAAATATAAATCATGTCCTTCAGCAAATGGGACAATATCATAATCTACAACTGATTGATTGTAGTTCACCTTTAGGTTTTGATACGTATCCTCATCTAAATCGCTACCCTTGTTCTCCTTATTTATTACTCCCACTTGATACTTTAGTCTTAATTCTTTAAAGTACTCTCTTAAGGCTACAATCGGATTAGAATACCTTTCTTGAAACGTGGGCAGTAAACCAAAAAGTTCTGATTTTTGGTAATACTCTTTTGGTAGGTTTAGATCGCCTTGTTCGTCTTTTGGAAGCAAATCCTTCCCTATTAAGTCTTCAACTAGATGATCGATTGCTTCGAATATTCTAAACCTTTCAAATGCCGTAATGTTAGTCCAGTTATCAAAGTGAAAACCTTCTAATAATTTAAAATAATTAGGATTGTTAATGAGTTCGTTCTCTATTTTATTAAATGCTTTCATACTCCGACCCCCTTAGTGATTGCCTAGTGTTAATTGTTTTATAAATATCATTGTCTTTATCTATGATAAGTTCCTCTTTACTCTTACCAAGTAAATGTTCAACATCTTTAATGAATCTCTTGTAATCATACTTAGTTAGGACTTTGTCCCATTCTAACTGATTGAAGAGTGGATCCTCCCTTAAGATGTCCTCCACCTTAGTTAGTTTATCATACATATACTGAGAAAAATATATATCTGCGATATTGAGTTTGCTTAGAAGAGGGTTTCTAATGTGCTCTTCGTCATCCCAACTTTTAAAGATATCCCTATAAAGACCATTCCTGCAGCATCAATGAAAAACTTTAGGAACTTTGTTCTAGTTTCAAGGGTTGCTTCTTCCCAATTACTAGGGTCTAAAAATTTATGTAACCTATTATCATCACTAGGATTGATAAATAACTCTTCTAGTAAATAATCTAACCTGTTTTCGTACATAATGTGCGCCTCCAAATTAATTATAACATAGCCCGTATTTATATAACAATCTTTACTTATAGGGTCAAAACTAGGTTATCTATTAAGATTACTTTGGTTGTTAACGGTTTTATCCTTCTCTAGTTTTTGGTTAAGTAGTTCCTTTATCTCTTTTATATTAGCTTCATAATCATATTTAGCAATAATGCCGTTCCAAATAAGTTCATAGTGTGGGTCTACCCCACCAGCAAAGTTGTCAGTGGCAGCAGCTTTTATTTGGTTTAATTTTTCGTCTAGGAATTGACTTTCATACAAATTAACTTGATCGTTCTTATTTAAAATTGATTTATCATAACCTGGTTGAACAAACTTCTTAAAGCCTTGAGATACTTCATCATTAGAATCAGGCATGGTTTTTATACCTTCTTCGATGATCCTTCTAAAGGTATCCTTGTAGTAAATTTCTAGTGCCTCACTAGCATCTCCCATTATTAAAGTGTCATAGCGGGGATCATCAAAGTCAGTTCTCTCCCTTTTGGAGTATTTACATTCCCTTCGATCTAATTCACTTAAGATAGCTTTCTTTTCTCGCTCACTAAAGTTTGCAAAGATGTATTCATTGAAGTAGTAATAAAAGTCATCATCACTTAGAACAGACAAATTAGCCATATTATCTTCCAATTTAGCGTATCTTTCTTCAAAGTTATTGATTTGTTTTAGATTAACCTTCCATCTCTCTACCGTCTTAGTAAAGGCTTTTTCTAGTTCAGCTTCGCTTAGTTGAGTATAGGGACAACCAGAGGCAATTTCGAATAAGAACTCAGGAATAGCAGCGTCCTTACCTTTAAGTTCTTCAATATTTTTAATTAATTCGAATGTAAACTTATTCGACCATCTATAAGCATCTCTTTCTAGGGGTTGAGCTACGTATTCATCGATCTTATCGTTTACGTAGTTACTAATAGCTAGGTAACCATGTGTCTTATAGTTAATTGTTATTAGGTCTAACTCATTTTTGCTTAGACCAAGTTTCTTATAGTCAACTTTACCCTCCATTGCAGCTTGTTGCAGGTGGTGTCTTTTTTCATGGATATAAGAATTTAGTAACCTGTATTGGGTATCATCTTTTTTCTTTTCAAGTAGGATTACTCCGCCCCCAGGCATACCTAGGTATCCACCAAGGATTTCACCTTTCTCTGAGAAGTTTTTTTGAATCATATTCTCGGATGACTCATTAATCACTATTTTAACTGGTTCAACGCCATAATACTCACTTATTTTCGCTTCTAGTTTATTGAATACATCACTTTCGTGCTGGGGTGTTAAATATTTATGGTTTCTAGAATGTAAATCACTGGCGATTTTTAAAACTTCACCGATGAGTTCATTTTCAAATTCATTATCCTTTTTGGGTCTAACATAGAAGTTTTCACTCCTTCTATTTTTTAAGGAACTAACAAGTTTATGATAGTAATCGTCAAATTCTAATCCATAATATTCCTCAATTACTCTCTCGAATGAATCGGCATACATCTTGTCGAATTTATCTATTTCCTCAATATAAAGAGGATTGTCACTGTAGGTAGTAATAGTTGTACATACTTTATCTTTTAAATCATGATAAATATACTTTAATAACCTTGCTGTAGGTGCGATTGTTTGATCAATTAAATTATGTGGTGTCTCATTCTTATTAGTTATAATTTCTTCAATAAGGCCAGCAGGTAGTTTATCCCTGTCAACTAAGTGGATATTATCAACTATATTGCTAGTGATATTATAAACACAGTTATTTAGATTAGTCCTATCTATATATTCAAAGTCTATATTTCTAGTGATACCATAACTTGCTAATTCTCGATAAACTAGTTCCTCGATTATTGCTTCGTTAAATTTTGCCTCATAAAACTGACTTAGGGCGGGTATTAGGGCAAAGTGTAACAGGGCAGTATGTGCATCTTCTACTTTTGTCTCTTCATTGATATAAAATTCTAATAGTTCATCTATTTGAGATTCATAAAGTTCATCTTTTTCAACAATTTCTTTAAGTACCTTGTCTTGTCTCGTTTTGTTCTCATAGGCTCGATACCTTGGAAGATCGTTAATATAAAAAGATTCTATATAATTATCTAACCCTCCATGCCTATACACTGATTTTATTACTTCTTTTACTGCTGCATTTGAAAAGTCATGAGCATTTGCAATTATCGGCTGATAGTTAAAATCAGGATGATCCTCTTTTAGGAAGCAACCTTCTTCCTCATTAAACCAAGAAAATGAGTTATTCTTTTCCCATATCTTATATAAATTTTCTGGAACTTCATTTTCCGCATTTTCATTTTCTATTGTTGAGAATATTTCTGCGATCCTTAATTCGTAAAAATGGTTTCTTATAAATGAGTAAGGGGTGTCCTTCCCTTCAATTATTTTATTACTTACATTTCCTGGTTGTGTGACACCGATAAGAGTATTATATGGATCAGAAACACCTAAAGTAATTGGTTCTCTTTCACAGATCTCTGCGATTATATTCTCTATGTCTTGAAGGGTTGCTAGTCTCTTGGCACTAGAAAACTTGGACCAGTTTTCTCCCTTTAAATTTTCTATCACATGTTTATGGGATGAGTTTGTAAATAGTAGTTTTACAGCTTTTTCTAGTTTGGTCATGTTTTTTTCCCTTGGTTATTACCTTGTATTGTTCCTATCGCCTAGTGTGTCATTTGTAAATAGTTGATGTTCTACATTAAACAAGTAGTTACTATCTTCTATTAGGGCCTCGCCATCATACTTACTAATGATATGGTCCCATGTTCTAGAATCATAGGTTTCGCCTTCTTTACCAATATGCTTTAAGGCATAAGGTTTAATCTTATTCATCTTTCTATTAATATACTTATAGAAGTATAAGCTACCAGATTCTAACTTACTTAAGAAGGGATTGCTTATTTCATTTTTGCTATAACAAAACTCCTTAATGTCCCTAATAAATTCTTCATTGTATTTATCTTCATTTACCATAATATTGCTCACTTCCATGATGAAGGCTTCATTGTAATAGGCTTCAAGAGCTCTAGCAGCATCCAAATTGCCAATATCATAGTCATCAATTATATTCATATCAACCCTTCTTCTTTTGCTAACTAGACATTCGCGTCG
>DUOF01000042.1 GCA_012839015.1 bacterium | reverse complement strand
CCTTCAATTTTATTAACTTCTAGAATTTGTCCTACTACTAAGTTAGAACCACTAGCAAGTTTTCTAACACCTTCAACTTCTAAACCAGCAGCAGTAATCTTAGTTAGCAATTCATCAAGGCTGATCCCATTAAGATCAACATATTTACTTAACCATTTTAAACTTAGTAACATTATTTATTACCTCCAAACTGATTTAAGAATCTTAAATCATTACTATACAAGTGCCTTATATCATCGATGCCATATTTTAGCATCGCAATTCTATCTACTCCCATACCAAAGGCAAAGCCTTGATATTTATTAGTGTCATAACCGGCCATAGTCAATACATTTGGATGGACCATCCCCGCTCCTAATACCTCAATCCAGCCAGTTTGTTTACACAAGGAACAACCCTTTGAATCACAATTAAAACAAGAAACATCTACCTCTACTGAAGGTTCAGTAAAAGGGAAGTAACTATTCCTGAATCTTATTTCTCTTTTCTCTCCAAATAGAGATCTTATAATATAGGCAAGAGTCCCTTTTAAGTCAGCAAGAGTAACATTTTCATCAATAACTAATCCTTCAATTTGCATAAATTGATGTGAATGAGTCGGATCATCATCCCTTCGATATACTTTACCAGGACAAATGATTTTAATAGGTTTACCCTCACTCTTTAACATCACTCTCGCTTGTACTGGTGAAGTGTGAGTTCTAAGTAGGGTTCTCCCATCAATATAAAAAGTATCTTGCATATCACGAGCTGGGTGATCTTTTGGAAGGTTTAACATTTCAAAGTTAAACTGATCTAGTTCAACTTCAGGTCCTTCTTCTACTTTGTAGCCCATACCAATACAAATCTCGCTAATTTCATCAATAACTAAGTTGAGTGGGTGCTTGTTTTTACTCTTATAGTCTCTACCAGGAAGGGTTAAATCAATTGCTTCCTTAGCTAGTCTTTCATTAAGTTCTCTCTTTTTAATGTCACTCATTAATTGTTCGATATCTTCACTAATAAACTGTTTTATTAGATTTACCTCTTTAGCAAATTCTATCTTCTCTTCGCTTGAAAGAGTCTTTAACTTAGACATTAATTCATTAACAATACCCTTCTTACCTAAAAAGTTAATCCTAAGTTCATTAACCTCTTTAGAATTAATAACACTCTCTTTTTGTTTTAGATAGTTTTCTTTTATCGCTTTAATTTCCATTACTTTTCCCCCTAAAATAAAAAACGTTCCATTTAGGAACGTCGATTTAACGTGGTACCATCCTAGTTTGTAAGAGTTATCTTACCTTAATTACTTTAACGCAGTTAACGGCAGTGATTAGCTGCACTCCTAGGTGAATTCATCAAGGTTGTAATAAGTAGACTTTCAGCAGTTGTCTACTCTCTCTAAAATACAATATCTTGATTACTAGTCCTAATCGACGTGTTCTTTAGTATTATAGCATTATTGTATGTTTTTTCAATATTTATGAGTTCTAAAAATAAAAAGGTACCAAGTTCTAAATTGGACTTGATACCTGTGTTAAGAGGTATGATGCTCATAACAATTATATTATACCAGTTTTATAGGATATATCAACTGTTAGTTAACACATTTTTATTAACTATTTATATATAAGTTAAATCATATTTGTTAAGATATGTTAGGTGATAACTATGTGGGATGGTATCTTCTTTGAGAAAATGGCTAAATTGCTAAGTGAGAAAATTATAGGTGCTAAAATAAATAATGTTTTCAGTGTTGAAGATAAAGTTATTTTGCATCTATATAGAGATCACAGCTTTTACTTGGTGTTTTCCTTTAAACCTAACTATTTCCTAATTAAACAGGATCTGGATTCAAAAGTTAGTTCCTCCACCCATTTTACTAACCTTTTAAGGACTCATTTAAAAGGAGAGGAAATAAGGAACTTAATTATCTCTAAAAATGATCGAGTCTTAAGGATAAATATAAATGATCAATACTGCTTAATTCTTGAATATTTAGGTAAGGACAACAACCTAATCCTAACTAGAGAAGATTTAATAATCTTAGGATGTTATAACAATGTTAAGTATAATGAAAAAACTAGTCGTACCCTGCTACCTTCATATAAGTATAGCGAGGTAAAACCTCTGCAACTTAAAAATATATATGAGGATGAATATGGTGG
>DUOF01000041.1 GCA_012839015.1 bacterium | reverse complement strand
TACAAATAAGTAAGATGAAAATAGGGGAAAACCTATCTAAAGGTGAGTCAATTGAAAAGGAAATGAAGTTAGAGTTTAATATTTATAATAATGAGGGCTATTTAAAGATGTATTATATGCTTTTAGAGGATATCACCATCTAGCGTAATATCTCTTAACTTGTTTTAGGAATGGGAGTACTAGTATTACTCCTAGTATGTTAAATAAAATGTTAGCAATAGCTATTTGGATTTTTATATTAAAACTAGCAATGCTTATTACTGCTAATACTAGTTTATAAAAACTATTTGAGAAAATTGAAAAGAAAATAACTGTTAATAAATTGAAGTAGAAGTGGAAGTGAATTAATTTCTTCCCTTCTTTTTTACTATGTATTATCCCAAAGAAACTATCAAAAGTCGTTCCAATATTTGCACCAAAAATGAAAGGAATTGCATTCTTTAGACTTAGGAACCCTGCCATAGCTAAGACCTGTAAGATTGCCACAAATAAACTAGATGACTGAAGCACTAATGTGAGCAGGCAACCTACGACTAGACTAATTAAAAAGGAGTCTGAAACCCTTTGTACGTACTCATAAAAGACTGGGGAGTCTTTTAATTCTAAAATAGATAATGACATAATATATAAAGAAAAGAAGAGTAATCCAATTGCAAGTATAAGTCTACCTGCTAAATGAACTCTATCTTTCTTACTAAACATTAAGATAACGCCAAAAAGCATAATAACTGATGATACGTTTTCAATATTTATCCCAACTAAAAAGGAAGTAATCGTGGTAGCTACATTGCTACCAAGTACTAGAGCTATACTATTTTCAAATGATAACAGTCTAGCATTGATTAGACTAATTGTTAAAATGGTTACCGCGGAACTAGACTGAATAATCGCCGTGGAAATAAAGCCCATGAAAAGGCCCCGACCAGTCGATTTAGTCGCACTGGTTAGTCTTCTTTTAATTTTTTCTTGGGAAAGATACTCTAAATTTTTAGACATCAAATCAATGGAATAAATAAATAAACATATTCCACCGATAAGCAAAGTTGCCACCATTATTATCACCAATACATTATATTAGGCAAAAGAATCAAAAAGACATAAAAACAAGATTGCCCGACTTGCTAACAATCTATAATTGAGATGGTGATAGTATGTTAAATTTAAAATATGTATTTAACTTTACAAAATGTGGGCATCTTTGCCTTGTCTATATTTTTAAAAAATATAAAGTCATTAATAAGTGCAAATATAATAAGAACTATCTCTCACTCCAGGAAATAAGAGATATATTAGAAAGTAATAACTTTAACTGTATAACCTTTAAAACTAATAAATTAGAAGAACTCGAAACAAACACAGGCTACCTTACCCTAATAAAGGCTTCCTCATCTTATCATTACATCATTATCCTAAAGTATAATAAGGATTACATTTACTATTATGATCCTCTATATTTATTTACTAGAAAAGTTAGACTAAAAGCATTCCTAAAGAGATGGACGGGTATTTGTTTATCTTTTTCATATATTCTTTAATAACTAATATAAAAAGAATATATGTATTAGGTCTTGTAAGTGTAAAAAAATAGCCTAAGTGTTATAATAAAGGAGGTGATAACATGGCAAAAGTCATTTTACATATAGACCTGGACGCATTCTTTGCCAGTGTAGAAATTAGTAAGAATCCCGCTTTTAAAGACAAACCCTTGATAGTCGGGGGTAAGTTTAAAAGGGGTGTGGTTTCTGCTGCTTCATACCCGGCTAGAAAATACGGTGTCCATTCTGGTATGCCTATAGTGCAAGCTTTAAAACTTTGCCCGCACCTGATAAATGTAGATGTTGATATGGAAACCTATAAAGCCTATTCAAATATGTTTTTTGAGATAATTAGGGATAAATGTGGTGATAAATTAGAAATTGGTAGCATTGATGAGTGTTATGTTGATTTTACTAGTAAAGCTTTAAGTTTGAACTCAGTAGAGAAGTACCTAAAAGACTTACAACAATATGTGACTAACAAACTTGGTATTACTTGTTCGATCGGGGTAGCCCCGAACAAATTTTTAGCCAAAATGGCGAGTGATATGAATAAACCCAATGGTGTCACTATCCTTAGAAAAAGAGATATAAAGAAAAAACTTTGGCCCTTACCGATTGAAAAGATGTATGGGATCGGTAGAAAGACCGCTCCTAGACTTAGAGAACTTGGTGTTACTACGATTGGTGATCTAGCAAATTCCTTTGACAGTTATGAGGTTAGACATCTCCTTGGTAAAGGTTTCTTTACCCTAATCGAGTGGTCTAATGGTAACGATAAAAGAGAAGTAATCGACTACCATGTAGATGCTAAAAGCATCGGTAATTCTAGAACATTCATGAGAAATCTAACAGATATAGAAGAAGTCAAAAAGGAGTTTCTAGATTTAGCAGCAAGTGTATCAAATAGAATAGTGATGGTTAATAGTCTTGCATTTGGATTAAGTATTGTTATCAAATACGAGGATTTTAGTGTTGTTAATCGCTCACAAACTTATGATCGTCCTATATGTAATAAGGATGAAATATACCTAAAAGCCTTAAAGCTATTTGAAGACAACTATATACCGGGTAAACCGGTTAGACTTCTAGGAATTACTCTAACTGACATTAGAGAAAAAAATAGTATTCTTAAACAATTAAATATCTTTGATATGGAGATTAATAAAGAAAGTACTAATGATATTATCAATAAATTAAATGAAGTATATGGTAAAGATGTCTTTAAGAAAGCCTCTAAAGTAGGTGGCTCAGATGATTAAATATATAGAATTATATAAACAACACCTAATAGTAGAGAAAGGTTTAAGCTTAAATACTGCTGCGTCTTACCTTAGTGATATTAGGCAGTTCTTTAAAATAACTAACAATGGTGACATTGAGGTATACTTGAATCATTTAAACAAAAAGGATTACACAGCTACCTCAATTAACAGGAAAACCACCGCTCTTAGAAACTATTATAATTTCTTATTTAGATATAAATATATTGACTCTAATCCCTTTTTACACATTGATCGGGCTAAAGAAGAAAAATCTGTCCCAGATTTTCTAACTATTAGTGAAGTTAAAAGACTTCTTGATTCCCCTAGAGAGGATGAGATATTAGATAGAGTAATCTTAGAGATGTTATATGGCGGAGGTTTTAGGGTATCAGAACTTGTAAATTTAAAGTTAAATGATGTTAATTTTACTAAGAGAATGGTAAAATGCAAAGGTAAGGGAAATAAACAAAGGTATGTACCTTTAGGTGACTTTGCCCTTCATTATTTAAATGAGTATCTAGTTTTTAAGAGTAACAATATTAAGTCTAAAAATAATACTACTAATTTATTCCTAACTAATAAAGGTAGGCTATTAAATAGGCAATACGTACACTCTCTTATAAAAAAACATGCTGCCAGGGCTAACATTCAAAAGAATGTCTCAGCCCATACATTAAGACATAGCTTCGCTACCCATTTGTTAGATAACGGAGCTAATCTAAGAGAAGTACAAATGCTACTAGGTCATGAAGACATTAAAACAACTCAAATATATACTCATATAACTACTAAAAGATTAGTAAAAGATTATGATCGCTACTTTACACGGAAGGAAGAGGAACATGTATAAAAGAATATTTCTAATAGTCCTAGATTCTCTAGGAGTTGGGGCTGCAAACGATGCCCATTTATATGGAGATGAGGGTAGCGATACCCTTGGGAGTGTCCTAAATGCCAGGAGTAATTTTAACCTAGAAAATCTAACTAGTTTAGGTTTACTAAACTTAGCTAGTGAAAAAAAGTTTCATCAACAAGATTACAAAGGAGTAATCGCATACTTAAATGAAACAAGTAAAGGCAAAGATACACTTACAGGCCATTATGAGATGATGGGCTTAGAGGTTCAAAAACCTTTTAAAACATTTACCGATACAGGATTTCCTAGTGAACTTATTAATACCCTAGAAGAAAAATGGGGCAGGGGAATACTTGGAAACATTAGTGCCTCTGGCACTAAGATAATTGAAGATTTAGGTGAAGAACATATAAGTACCGGCAAGGCAATTGTTTATACCTCAGCCGATTCAGTACTCCAAATTGCAGCACATGAAGAGGTTATCCCTCTTGATGAGCTATACAGGATGTGTGAGATAGCTAGAGAAGTGACTCTTAATGAGGAATGGAAGGTAGCTAGAATCATTGCTCGTCCTTTTATAGGCGAAAAATCTAATAGTTTTACTAGAACTAGTAACCGGAAAGACTATGCCCTAGATCCATTTAATAAAACTTATTTAGATAATTTATCTAATAATGATTTAAGTGTTATCGGTATTGGTAAAATAGCAGATATCTTCAATAATAAAGGTATTACTAAAGCAATTAAAACTAAAAGCAATGCTGATGGTATGGATAAAACCATCGAGATAGTAAGGAATGAAGATTTTAAAGGGTTATGTTTTGTAAATCTAGTGGATTTTGATAGTAAATACGGACATCGCCGCGATGCTCTAGGATACCTTGAAAGTCTAGAAGAAGTTGACATAAAACTGGGTACTATGCTACATTATATGAAGGATAATGATTTGCTTATTATCTGTGCAGATCATGGCAATGATCCGGGATTTAAGGGTAGTGATCACACTAGAGAGAAGGTACCTTTTGTCGCTTATTCCAAAAATATTAAAGGCGGCAGGATGTTAGAAGAACAAGATAACTTTGCTTGCATTGGTGCTAGTATTATGGAAAACTTTAAAGTAGAAAAAGATGATCATCAGATAGGAAAATCAATCTTAAATGAGATTATAGATTAGGAGAAGTAGTATGAAAGATAAAAAAAGAAATATATTCATTGGTGGGGCTTGGCCATATGCTAATTCCACCCTTCATGTAGGGCATTTAGCAGCCCTTCTAGGAGGAGATGTCTTAGCTAGATATTTTCGTCTAAAAGGAGAAAACGTAGTCTATGTCTCGGGTAGTGATTGTCACGGGACACCGATTACTCTAAGGGCTATTAAAGAGGGTAAAGAGCCACGTATGATTGCTAAACACTTTCATGATGCTTTTGTTAACTTATTTAATTTATTGAACTTTGAGTATGATTTTTATGGTGAAACAAGTGCGCCATATCATCATGAAGAGGTAAAAAAACTACTTTTAACGCTTGAAAAGAATGGTTATATCTTTGAAAAAGAAGAAGATCAAATTTATTGTAATACTTGTGAAAAATTCTTAAACGATCGCGAGATAGTTTTTACTTGCCCTAGTTGTGGTAAACAAGCTAAAGGGGAAGGGTGTGATTGTAAACACCACCCAATACTAGAAGAGTTATTAAGTGGTAACTGTGTTTTATGCGGATCAAAGGTGACTACTAAGAAGGATAAAAACTTATATTTCAAACTAAGTGCCTTCCAAAAACAAATTGAAGAATACGTCGATAATAATAAGGATAGATGGAGGCTAAATGCTGTTAATGAGACTAAGAAATACTTAAATCAAGGTTTAATAGATCGAGCGATAACTAGAGACCTAGATTGGGGTATTGAAGTACCATTTAAAGGATATGAACATAAAAGGATTTATGTTTGGATTGAAGCAGTATTAGGCTATATATCTACCTGTAAGAAATATTGTCAAGACAATAATTTAGATTGGAATGACTTCTTGAAAGAAGACAAAAATGATCTCTATTACATGGTCCATGGTAAGGATAATATAGTTTTTCATACTATTATTTTCCCTGCCTTGCTTTTAGGTTTAAATGAAGGCTACAGACTACCTACCGATATAGTATCTAGTGAATTTATGACCCTTGATGGTGATAAAATATCTAAGAGCACGGGTAACTATAAAGAGACTGATGAAATAGTAGCCTATGGTTCTAGCGATACTTTAAGATTTTATATTATGGGTTATGGACCAGAGAAGAAGGATAGTGACTTTAGCCTTAAGGATTACGCTACTATTCATAACAATGAAATAGTTAATAAGTTTGGTAACTTTATTAATCGTACTTTAAAGTTTAAAGGTATTAATAAGATAGAGGTTAATGTATTAGATCCACTTATTAGAACTAGAATTGAAGAGACTTATGATCAAGTTTCTACTAATATTGAAAAATATGAGTTTAGAGAAGCTGCTAGAAGTGCTCTACACTTAGTAGAGTTTGCTAATAAATATTATGATGATAGCAAGCCTTGGATCTTGTTTAAAGAGGATATAGATAAGTTTAATGAAGTAATCTATAACTGTGCGGTTATTATTGCCAACCTTGCTAATATCTTCTTACCATTTATGCCTGAAACTAGTAAGAAGATAGCACGTCTATTAAACCTTGAGTTAAGTTTTGAATTTACTAGTTTAGATAATGATATTGCCTTAGATAATATTGAAACTCTGTTCACAAGAATTAAAATTTAATTGTTAGATTATTTGTATTATAATAGAGTAGGTGATAGCTTTGGAAAACTTAACAGCAGAATTTAAAAGAAATAACCGCTACCTTGATATAAGCGGGATAAATCTAGATGAAACCACAAGTGAAATTGCAGGAATGCATCCAAAGTTTTGGTTTGAAGTAAATGGAGATAAATACTTAGCTAAGTTTGATAGATTCAATCATAGTAACTATGGAGAAATGATTTATAATTCACTAGCTAAACAAGTGATTGAACAAGATTCTATAGTAGATTATGACTTTGTTTTAGATAAACAAGGTCGCCATGGCGTTGCTTGTAAGAACTTTTTGAAAGATGATGAAATATTATTGTCAGGATATGAGTTTATTCTAAGGTTTTCTAACAAGAAAGAGCTTGAAATTAAAAGACTTGGTTCCTTTTATTTTAGTTTAGGTAAGGAATTTAATAATATAGAGTACTTAAATAAGTTATTTCATATTGCTTATGAAGGTGATGAAGATAAAGTAAGAGAAAGTTTAAGTACCTTATTTAGGATGTTTGTCTTAGATACCCTATGTAATAATACTGATCGCAGTTTAAGTAACTGGGGTGTTATAATTGATAAACAAAGTGGTAAAGTCAAAAGACTAGCACCAGTATTTGATAATGGTCACATTCTAGGACTAGGATTCAATGGGGATAGAGAAGTAATCTTTGAAGAGTTAAGGCGGGACCAAATACTACACTTCTATAAAGATGCTAACATATATAAATATAAGACTAGGGAAGAATTAATCTCTATTTTTAAGTGTGAAGATAAGTTTTACAGGGATATTTTAAAAGATATTTTAGTGAATATTAACTTTGAAACCGCTATGAATGATTTAGAAGATAAAATTCATGGTGAAATCGACTTAGCTAATATCGCACATATTAAAAAAGAGTTTAATAAAAATTTACGCTATCTAGTGGAAAAAACTATTGCAATGGAAGAAAAATTAAACAAGATCTACGAAGATTATGATAATAGGGTAGTTTTAAGTGAGGAAGCACAACTGGAAATATTGAAAATTGATAATAAGTTAATTAGGTATATTGTAAACCCAACCTTTAACACTCAACTTGAAGCAGTCAGTGCTAATTATAATAATCTAGTTTATACTGACAAGGAAGACAATAGACTTAAGAAGGCGGCTGTTAATAATAGTTATAAGGCACTTTCTCTAATGGAAAATTATGATGAAGAATTACTTATGCGAGCCTTGAATAAGAGTGATGAAGCGATCTCTTACGTTAGAGATTATACGCCCCGTGTTAGCCAAAAGGTGATTGAAATACTAACAAGAAATCCTGAATACTATAAAATGTTAGATAACCCTCCACAGGAAATTTTGAACTTTGTTAAAAATGAGAGGGTTCTGCAACCACTCATTGGAAGATAGTTAGTATGTTGCTTTAAATAATGTTTTGATTGTTAGTGAAAAGATATTAAAATGTAATAGGTGATTATTTTGGATAACCTTAGGAAAAAATTTAAGAGAAATAATCTATATCTTGATATAAGCGCTTTAGGCGAATCAGACACTTTTGTCGAGACTATTGGAATTCATCCAAAGTTTTGGTTTTTAGTTGATGATCATAAATATTTAGCTAAGTTTGATAGCTATAAAAAGACTTCTTATGGTGAAATCATTTATAATTCCCTGGCTAAACAGGTACTTGATGAGAACTACATAGTCGAATATGACTTTGTTAGAAATTATGAACAGACCGGGGTGGTTTGTAAGAGTTTCCTTGGGGAAGGGGAGAGCTTCTTACATGGTGCTGATTTTATTTTAAAATATACCAATGGTAAACAAAATGAAACTATCGCAGATATACTGATGTATTTTGGTGTAACCAATGGATTCAATCATATAAATTTTATTAAAGACATTATGGAGAAAGCCTTTGAAGGTGATAAAGTACGATTGAAGGAAAACATGACCAACTTTTTTAGAATGTTTGTGCTAGATTGTCTTTGTGAAAACATTGATAGAAATTTACGCAACTGGGGTGTCATAATTGATGATCAGACGGGAAAAGTGAAGAGGCTAGCACTAATATTTGATAATGGTCATGTTCTCGGGTTATATGGAAGTGGCAAACACTATTCGAAGAATTACGTTTTACATTATTACGAGGATCATGAATATTTTGGTTATGGACAAGCGGATGAGTTGATTTCTATTTTAAAATGCGAAGATGAATTTTACCGTGAGATTATAAAAGAAGTAATTACAACGATTGATTTTAATATGGCTATTAAAGATGTCGAGCAAAAAATAGGTGGTAAAATAGAACTTCACAATATTGATAGAATCAGAGACGATTTCAATATGAACTTAAGGAAAATAAAAAAAGAAACTATTAGAGAAGAAAAAAAATTAAATAAGATATACGCTGATTATGAAAATAAGATTGTCTTAAGTGAGGACGAACAACTCGAGGTTATCAAAATTGATAATAAGCTAATTAAATATTTAATTAGCCCAAGTCACAATGTTCAAATTGCCGCGGTACGTGAAAACTACCATAATTTGAAATATGCAGACAAGGATAATATTGAAGTTAAAAAAGCAGCTATAGATTCAAGTTACAAGGCTTTAACATATTTTGAACCAAGTGATGAAGAGATTTTAATTTACGCGATAAGACAGGATGCAAAGGCTTTATCATTTGTAAAGAATTATACCCCTAAGATAAACAAAGAAATATGCAAACGCCTTCAACATGATCAAAGTTATCTTACATTCTTAAATCAACCACCTCAGGAAATAATCGATTACTGCTTCGCTATGAAAGCTAAAAAGTCTTTAAGTCGCTAATTGTGGTAATAAATAATATTCTGAACATAACATAATATCTATTATGCGAAGTTGTTGTAAATAAAAAAATTAAGATAAACTATACGGTCTGTACCAGGGTAATATCAAGACATAGACCTTTGTTTTTCTTTTATTATTTAATTATGAATAAAAAAGAATAAATGAAAAAAGTGATTAATTGTTACTTGTAAGTATTAAACCCCATTTAGATGTAAACTAGATTTTCCACCCCTCTCCCCTACCCTGCTGATTTAAAGTTAGATTGGCACTTATAAATAATCTTAAAGATATTTTGATTTCTTTTTCCTTTTTTTATTTAATTTACATACTTAAAGAATAAATGAAAAGAGAGGCATTTTAACCTCTCTTAATAATTACTTATTATTAATCATACCTTGAACAAACTTAAGTAAGTTTTCACCTTTTCACTTATTCTTAGTAATTTTGAATAATACAACAATTTTTGATAATC
>DUOF01000040.1 GCA_012839015.1 bacterium | reverse complement strand
GTCCAATTTCTGGGGCGCACTACATAAATTTATCGTCCGGCATAACTTTATAGTTACTGTGAATAAAGGACGAAACCTCCTATCTGCCAACAAAAAAAGGCTTGATACCTTTGTATCAAACCTATTCATCTAATTTGGAGCAGATGAGGGGAATCGAACCCCCGTAGCAACCTTGGCAAGGTTGTGTTCTACCATTGAACTACATCTGCAGATGCCCAATTATTATAGTATAATAACCAGGCTTTGTAAACAATTTTTACTTAATTGTCTAAAACTTCTTCTAAAGTCTCACTGATTGAGTCAGCATTTTGGAAACCAACTCTTTGTTCAGCTACTTCACCGTCTTTGAAGAATAACAGAGTAGGTATTGATCTAATACCGTATTTAGTAGCAAGTTCTCTTTGTTCGTCAATGTTAACTTTAAAAACTTTTGCTTTACCATCATAGCGACTTGCAACGTCTTCTATATGGGGAGCAATCATTTTACAAGGTCCACACCAATCGGCATAGAAGTCTACTAAGCTAACCCCTTTTTTGATATCTTCTTCAAATGTATCTAAACTTTTAATTATTTTACTCATTTAATCATCCTTTCTAGTATCCATTATACCCATATTTAAACTTTTGTGAAGTTATTTATGTGCTTTTTAACACACTGATATGGGTATAATGCCTAATATAAACTATGTACTTATATCAAAAGTGTGCAACTATCGATATTAGGATAGTTATCTTAATTTTAAATTATTCTTTACTACAAATATATAAACTATGCTCACTATATCCTATTTGACTTTGATCATATGAGGTCTTTTTTTAATAAATAATATTACTATATTTAAATTACCTATGCTACAAGAAGGGGTAATACTACTCCAATATAAACTAAGAAATTATTTAAGAAATGGGCAATTAAAGGAGATCCTAGTGATTCACTCTTGTCATATATATAACAAAGAACTAAGCCACTAAAGGCATAAGGAGGCATTGTAGCCATCTGTTTCCATATTTCACTAGTAATTGCACCATTAGCGCTCATTTCTGCGCTAAAAGAAGCAATTGAGTGAATAAACATAAACACTATAGCAGAGATAACGTATGCTAGTACTTTATTCTTTCTAAGTAACCCCCCAAATAGGGAATAGCGATAAGTTAACTCTTCAATCAATACACCTAATACACAAACAAGTAGGAATGAGGTTATCGGCCTAGCCTTAACCATATCTACTACTGCATCTTGATTCGCTGGGGTATCTAACCCAAATCCTTGGATAACTAAAACATTGTATAAAACCATAAAAGCAATAATTGACAAGAAACCACCAACTCCATAAATAAGAGCCTTTCTGGTAAAGACAGTTTCTACTAAACGAATAAGTTTATTTTTACCAATTATAAAAACAAAACCAAGTAAGACTACAAGTGAGGTAAATACCCCTAAAATCCCGGCAACTATATTATTCTTGAGAAAATCTGATATTTTAATAGTTACCTCAGCACTCTCTAAACCAGGAGAGGCAATACTAAGTACTATACTAGCTATGATCGTTATAACCAATATAAGCAGTAGTTGGGCAACTACATCCCCAAAGAAACCTAGTAATGTCCCTTGCAGTGCTTTTTTATCATCATTAATAAAGTTTTTCTCTCTCATCAATCTATTTCTCCTTTAGTAGTCTTTCATAAAGTTCCTTATATTCATTAGCGCTCTTACTCCAACTATTGTTTTGTTCCATACATTGTCTAATGATATTTTTAAAGTCTTCTTTTTTATTTAAATAAATATCTCTAGCATAATAAAGAGTATCTCTTAACTCTTTACTACTGAAATTGTTAAAACCAAACCCAGTACCAACTTTAGTATATTCATTGTATGGATTAACACTATCCTTTAATCCTCCCACTAGTCTAACAATAGGTACACTTCCATATCTTTGGGCTACCATTTGTGATAAACCACATGGTTCATATAAAGAAGGCATTAAATATAAATCTAAACTACTATATACCCGATGCGCTAAGTCATCATCATATCCTGTATAGATACCTATACTATCAGGATAATAATCTCGATAATATTGTAGACCTTCTTCTAGTCCCTTTTCACCACCACCTAGAACAATAAGTTGAAAATTATTGGCCACCATCCAAGGTATACTTTCTAGGATTAGTACTATCCCTTTTTGGTAAGTAAGTCTAGAGACTACTCCACATAAGATTTTATTGGGATTAACTTCTATGTTAAACATCTCTTGAATAGCTTTCTTATTCTCTTTTTTCTTTTCGATTGTTTCAAAATTAAATCTTTCATAAATAAGTTCATCTTCTTCAGGACTATAAACATTATAATCAATCCCATTTAAGACCCCGAAGAAGTCATCTTTTCTATATTTCAGGACTTGTTCTAAATCATAACTATAGAATCCTTCTAGTATTTCTCTAGCATTATTAGGACTTACAGTATTGATAAAATCAGCATACATAATTCCGGTCTTAAGGGTCGATACTCGACCTTTAAACTTAGCAATACCCTGATCATATAAACTATCAGGTAGGTTAAATAAATCCCCTAGAGCCTCCTTATCACACATTCCTTGAAAGGCAGGATTATGAATTGTTAATAGAGTCTTGATATTTTTATAACCTTTTTTATTCTTATATATTTCTTTGTAAAGCGCTAAAGTCATAGACGTCTGCCAGTCATTAGCGTGTATCACATTAGGTTGATACTTAATTAGTTTTAATAATTCTAAACTAGCGATATTAAAGAAAGCAAATCTTTCTATCTGGTCGTAACCTTGATAGATTTCTCCATTCTCTAAATCAAAGTACTGATCATTTTCAACAAAATAGTAATCTACTTTGTTATGGGTAAGTGAGTATATTTTGGCAGTCTGGTTTCTCCATGACATAGCAAACTTTACTTCACCCTCATACTTCATTTTATCAAAGTAATTTCTCTTAACCCCTTTATATAGAGGTAGTACGACGATGATGCTCTCAACCTTACTAGTTAAATAATAAGGGAGTGATC
>DUOF01000004.1 GCA_012839015.1 bacterium | reverse complement strand
TATTTTAAGACTATTTACCTTTATGAACCATCTCATCAATTGCGATTGCAATCCCAAGATAAATAAGAGCATATTGTTCATCGTGAATATCTACTAGATACTTATCACCGATTGAGAAGAATTTCTTATTTACAGTAGCAAATACTTCATTATCTCTAGCTATCTCAAACCCTTTCCCGATAATATCACCATCAATGATAATCTTATCTAATTCAGGGTTTTTTGATCTTAGAATGAATTTCTTTTTAAACATCCTAATCTTTTTAATTATCCTTACTTGTCTTTCCTTACCGATCATAACGTCATATCTAGGAGTAGCCCTGAAATAGCGTTTCCTAATTCTTAAGACTTCATTTTCATCCTTGTCAAAAATCATTAGGCGACGTGGAATTGTTAGACTGGATTTTACGTTGTAAACGATTTCATCTTGTTCATTGTAAACTTTAAAAACTGCCCTTACTAATGTTAATACCTTCTGCTCTACAAAATATTTCATACTGACACCTCTTTCATTATTACATATTTAAATATAGTAATAGCAATATATAACACCAGAATAACACTGGCACTTACAATACGTGGGATTCTACCTACGTAGTCTTTTTTGATAATGTAGATTGGTAGAGAAACTAAAGTTAAAGCGCCCCCGATTGCTATAATATAAGGCCATAAACTGTACGACTTGCCAATTATTTCATAAAAGCTTTCAATATTGTCACGTGCATCCTTAAATTTAGATATGGTCAAGAAGAAAGTTAGAAACAATATAAGAAATAAAATAAGGAAATAGGCGAGTAGCGCTAAAAATGAAAGGGCAGTAAATAATATAAACCCTAAACCGATACCAGAAAGTACCATAAAGAAGTCTGCAATTTTTACTAAAGCAGGTCTAGGTTTCTTCTTTACACCTCGTGGTATACCTCTACTAACACTTTCATTTTTATCAACCATATGTTTACCTCTAAGTAAATATTACTATCTTGCATAATTTATGTCAATAAATGTAAGTTTTTAAATTAATAACTTTAGTAATCTTATATGTATTTATATGTTTATAGACTTCATAAAATAACCCTAGTGATAAGTGTACTTATATAAAAAAGGACCTTCCCGGTCCTTTACATATTCATTTATCTATCTTTAGATTGATTCGTTTTAGTTTTAGCTAATTCTTCTCTTACTTTTAGACTATACTTCTCCATTAGATCAAATTGCTCTTCATTAAACTCAGGTATATTATCTATAGCCTCTATTACTATATTGTACTCAGTTTGACTCTTGTTGATTTTAAGATTATCTTCTAAGAAGCCTAACCAATATTTAGCCTTATGGAAGTTTTTGGGGTCTTTTTCAATTAGTTTAATTGCCTTATTGGTGTTACCTACTAGGAACCTCACAGCTTCTAGTTCATCCATGTGTTTGAAGTTGTCACCATATTCAAGCATAAAGAATTGTTGAACACCTTCGTATCTATTTTTTCGGTAATTACTTAGGTTCTTGTTATACCTTTTTAACAAGTCATAATCCTTTAGGAACTCAACTAAGTAATCACTAACCTTTAATTCTTTATAGGTTTTCTCCTTACCCTTTTTAGTTATTGAAAACTCTGTTTCCATAGTTTCTTTACTAACTAAATCTTTAAGTTTAGAATACTTGCCTTCTTCAACACCTTTTTTATAATAACGCAGGCTAGAGCGCTCATATTCACTATTAAGTTTTAACTCTTCAACATATGGCTTTTCAAAGAATAATAGGGTTGGTAGACTAGCTTCTACAAATCTAGCCTAGTCATATTTTTTTCTAAGTTAAAGTTATTAGTCTCATTATAAGCTTTAGTTTTAGATTCAATTGTAATATCTCTTTTTTTGATAGTTTTCACCTAGTTTTATATTGTCTTATCAAGTTAGAAGTATCAAGGATTCATTATACTCGCAGACTCTATAAGTGCCCCAATTGCTTTACGGGATTGTGAGAAAATTACTAACAAAAAACAATCCCACTGATTGTTTTTTATATCCTCATTATTATTTATTTTCTTTAATTAATCTCTCTCTTAAATCCCATAATTTTTGAGACAAGTCTACATAGTATTCATGTGGATTAGAGAATCTCTTTATAGAGTCATCCATAGTCTTTAACTCACTCTTTAAATGATTTCTCATTTCTTCTAAGGAAGGGGTAGCTACTATTTGTACTCCATCCTTTATTACTAAATCACGCATATCTTTTACTCTAATGTTTTCCAGTGTTTTTCTCTTCCAAGTATGATTTGGATCAAAGATTTCAATAGTTTGTCCATCTTCCAATACTTCATCATGAAGACAGACTAAATCAGCTTGTGCTTCATTCTTCTCGTTATAGATTCTATATACTCTTTTAAATCCTGGATTAGTCATCTTGGCAATATTATCACTTATTTTAATTTTAGGAGTCATCTTGTCACCTTTTTGGGTGGCTACTAGTTTATAAACTCCACCGAATACAGGTTCGCTTCTAGCACAAATAAGTCTCTCACCTACTCCAAATATATCAATCGGAGCACCTTGTTCGTTTAGTAATTCCTTAATTAAGTATTCATCTAGTGAATTAGAAGCAATAATTTTAACATCCTCAAATCCCGCCTCATCTAGCATTCTTCTTGCTTCCTTAGCAAGATAAGACAAGTCTCCACTATCGATTCTAATTCCCTTAGGACGGTGTCCTAAAGGTAGCACTATCTCTTTGAATGCCTTAATGGCATTAGGTACACCTGATTTTAAGGTGTCATAAGAATCTACTAGTAGTGTTGCATTATCTGGGAAGGTGCGGCAGTAGGCCTTAAATGCCTCTAATTCTGAGTCAAAACTTTGTACATAGCTGTGAGCCATTGTACCAAGCACACTAATATCATACATCTTACCTAAGATAGTATTTGAGGTGCCTACACACCCGGCGATATAGGCCGCTCTTGCACCATTAATAGAAGCACTGACACCGTGTGCTCTTCTAGCACCAAACTCCATAACAGCTCTACCATTAGCACTAGTAACAATTCTATTGGCTTTTGTAGCGATTAGTGATTGATGATTAAACTGCAACAGAGTCATTGTTTCAATAATTTGAGCTTCTATAATATTTGCCCTTACAGTAATTACTGGTTCATGTGGGAAGATAACACTTCCCTCTTTAAAGGCATATACATCCCCCTTAAACTTAAAGTTCTCTAAATACTCTAAGAAGTCTTCATCAAACATATTTTTATTTCTTAGGAAATCTATGTCTTCCTTAGTAAATTTTATATTGATAATATAGTCAATGATTTGTTCTAAACCTGAAAATACTGCAAAACCGCCTTTATCAGGATTTCTCCTGAAAAACACATCAAAGTAAGCGATTACATCGCCCTTTCCTTCCTTAAAGTAACTATAAGCCATAGTCAGTTCATAAAAGTCAGTTAGTAATGCTAAATTATTCATAATTATTTTCCCCCTTATAATAATCCTTATTGTACTTATATAATTTAGATGGTCGGTGACCCTTGTTTTCTTTTTGATATTTATTAGTTTCTTTAACTAATGGTTTGATTTTTCTTCTGAAGTTAGCTCTTAATAATTCCTTATCCAAGATAATCTCGTAGACTTGTTGCAGTTCACTAAGAGTGAAGTAATCACTCATTAAGTTAAAGGCGATATCAGTGTATTCAATCTTGTTTCTTAATCTGTCAATACCGTATCTAATAATCTTTGCATGGTCAAAGGCAATGTCGTTATTTTCGATTATTGAAGTAATCGTAGCGTTTTGTCCCTTTTTGATGATGCTAGTGACTTCTATTTTACTGCTTAGAGTTATATCTTTGTGAGTTAGGACTAAATTGTATTTTTTAATAAGTTTTTCAGTGGCACCCTCTATTTTGTTAGTCGTTTCATATAACTTACATTCAACATCAAACCATTTAGCTTCATATGCATCGTCACCAGCCTTGATATCAAGAGTGGCACTATCTACTAGAGCCATATATGAGGCACTGATAACCCTAGTTCTAGGATCTCTATCTACATCACCCCAGGTGTAAAGTTGCTCCATGTAAATGTTATCTAGATTGGTTTCTTCCTTTAACTCCCTTATGGCAGCTTCTTCTAGACTCTCATCCATATCGACAAATCCTCCAGGCAATGCCCATTTGTCTTTATACGGGTGTCCCTTTCTTTTTATTAGCAATAAGCTAAGTTTCTTCTCGGGCAATTTACGGTAGTTATCTACCTCTTTGTCCCTGACTGTAAATATCAGCATATCTACAGTCACTGAAGGCTTTTCAAATTCATTACTATTATAACCTTTCAGGAACTCTTGTTCTTCTTTACTCATGTTTTCCTCCTTGTTAGTATCATTATGATATTATCATTATATTACAATCATTTTGTAATGACAACACTTTTTCTATAAAAGTATAATCACTAGGGATTTATGTTCCAGGTGATCGACCGTAATACTCCTAACTATATTTTTCAATTATAAAAAAAACACTGACTGACATATGTTTCAATGAATAGGAGGAAGTATTTGAATGATAAGCAAAAATATGTTTATTACCCAGTCATTGGAATTACATCTGTTCTTTCTTAGAATAATGAAGGAACACTCTTTTTTTCTGGAGACAGGATTTACACCACATGATGAAAGGTACATTAAGGAGGCAGATTACTACCGGAACACATTTGATGGACTACTAAGAGAGGTAGTAGCCTTGTCAAATGGGGTAGTTAGTCCAGAAGTTTTAAGTTCCGGTGAGGTTTATACCCAGTATACATTAAGTGCCGAGAGTCAGTCTTCAAAACTAACCGGGATAAAAATCCCTACAGATATTACCCAATCTGAAATAAACCTAATAGGAGGCTACCCTAAGCGGGAACTAAGTCAGGAACTAGAGCAAAGTGTATTTAGACTAAACCAAAAAATATTAAAGGAAGTAGAAGGCTTAGTAAGTTTTAAATCCCTAATATTAGAAAATCTAGTTACATGTAAACTGTTCGCATCTAATTACCCACTTCTAGTTGAACACATAATGAGGGAGGCGAAGTTATATTTCAACCTTATACAAAGATTACAAACTAGGGATATGGCCGACCTACAATCTGAAATATTAGAACAGGAAATATTCTGGAATCAAATCATGGCGGAACACTCTAAATTCATTAGGGGATTATTAGACCCTAGTGAAGATAATCTAATTAATATAGCAAATGATTTTGGTAATGGGTTTGACAAATTAACCTTGGAAGCTGTTTCGGCACTTGATAAAACCATGCCACTACATAAGGTTACCGATGACTCTTTAGAGGAAACAATTAAAATAAGAGACTTCAAGGCCCAAGCAGCACAGGGATTAACCCAGTGCAAGATTAAATCAATAGCACTGCCCCTTCTAGCAGACCATGTCTTAAGAGAAGCAAATCATTATTTAAGGTTGTTAGAAAAATATAAACAAGTCCTTTAATAGGCTTTGATTATTAACCAAATCAACCATTTTCATAGACAGATTAACCCTTTTTCTAGTAAAGAAGGGTTTTTTATTGTTAAAGCAATACCTTACTATAGGAGGTGATAATATGAGTTTTAAAATTCATGATGCTTGTCACAAATTTGATTGTAGGCCAAAATATATCAATAAAAAGATATTAAAATTTAGTAGTCTTATAAGGAAGTTATGGGTTGAACACGTTACCTGGACTAGATTAACTATCGAGAGTTTAGTGTTTGATCTACCTGATAGGGAACCCACTATAAATAGATTACTAAGAAATGCGGAGGATGTTAAAAGGGCACTTGTTCCTTTTTATGGTGAAGAATTAACCACTATACTCGAACAATTACTTACTGAGCATTTAACTATAGCTGCCCGACTTG
>DUOF01000039.1 GCA_012839015.1 bacterium | reverse complement strand
GTGATGTAATAGGCAAAGCAGGGGAAAGCAAAGCAAAACCAAAACTTAATAACCATTTACACTTCGAACTTTTAAAAGGCGGAAAACATATTAATCCTACTAAATACTTGAATAAGAACATAAAAGAATCGGGTGATCCTCAAGACAAAGTATTACACTTTGTCTTTTCTTGTTACTTTTAGATGGAGTTGGGACTGGTACTTAGTTTCCAATTCTTTTAATTTTTCCTCATTAATAGAAAAGATAAGGGTAACCTTTACTTCAAATTTCTTATCGATTACCTTGCCATCGTATTTTTCAATTAGATAAGAGATTTTATCAAAATCTTCATAATTGCAAACCAACTCATAAGTATTCATGGGAATATACTGAGAAATACTGGCTACATTCAAAGCCTCATTAGTCGCCTTTGAATATGCTCTTATTAGGCCACCACTTCCTAGTTTAATACCCCCAAAATATCTTACCACTACTGCTAGGGTGTAAATTAAATTGTTGTTTTTTAAGGTCTGATAAATTGGTAGACCTGCAGTAGCAGCAGGTTCGCCATCATCATAGAACTTAAAAGTGTTCTCATCTAATACATAGGCATAACAAACATGTGTCGCACTCTTGTGTTCTTTTTTTAGATTATTTAATATTTGTTCTATCTCTATTTCAGAACTAACTGGGAAAACATAACTAATGAATCTAGACTTTTTAATAATTATTTCTACGCTGGCATCGCCATCTAAAATATATTGCACTATGTTCCCTCCCTATTAGTTACAACTCTAACACTTTAAAACTATAATATCATTAAAGTTGAAGTTATCTAAATAAAAACTGTCCTTTAAACAAAGAACAGTAAAAAATATTTAACAGCCGCTATTTTTTAGTTAGAGAGGATAATCCGAAGCTTTAAGAGAGTCGTGTGGATTAGAGTTGGCATACATCTCATATTCCTTATAATTTGAAGTATTTAAATATGTTTCTTTAATATAAGGGAACAACTCATCTACATTTAACAAGTTCTTGGTAGTGATTACGCCGACACATTCCCCATCTTTTAAAACAGGTAGACGTCTAATCTTATATAGGGCCATAATTCTTGCTGCTTCCTTTAAGGAAGTTCCAGGATCAACAAAGCGGACATCACCACTGGTCATTACTCTATCAATCCTTGCATTAAGTTTATAAGTCCCTATTCCTCTTATAAGTAGGTCTCGGTCAGTAACGACACCGACTAAAACTCCCTTCTTGGTAACTGGAAGAAAACCTATATCTTTAGTCTTCATAATCTCAATAGTTTCTTTGAAAGTAGTGTTATATTCGCAGGTAATTGCTGGTTTGCTCATCAAATCGCTGACATAATTGTATTTCATATTTTAGCTCCTTTCTTATTTTTTAGTTTACCCAACTAATAGCAAATAATTAAAATAGCATAATTTTACAACTATTTTAATAAATTTAAATGAGTAGGAGGTCACTATGAAAGCGTTTTTATTCGAGCAATATGGCTACTATCCAAACCATATGGAAAACAATTCCTTCGTTATAGATAATTGGGAATTTAGATTATTACAAACTAACCTAACAAGTGAAACTATCATAAACTTAGAAAACTATGCTGCGATAATAAGGGAAAACTTTGATAATCTAGGACCTTTTATAATTAAAACTAGAACCGGTAATTTAGAGTCATGGTTTGACAATCGAAAATATGTTCTAGTAACTGTTTTCCGCTCTAGTGTGTCTTTACAAGACCTAAATAAATTCCATTGTTTACTAAAAGAACCTAGTGAAAAGATGGATCTAAATAATTTAATAAATATTTGGAAAGAAAAAACCACCCTGATTGAACAAAGCGGTGTAACCTCACTTAGGATTGATAGCTCTGTTTATGACTCAAACCTAGCTATAAGTATGTATATTCTAGGTATGTGTCATAATGCAGTCCAATATTTAAGTGAGATAATATTAGATTACGGAGAGAGTGAGGATAGTTTATGCGTTACCCATATGCGTTTAAATACCCTTAATTCTTTCGACTTTTTTAATCCCTTTAATATGGTGTTAGACCATCCAATTAGGGATCTAATTGAACTTTATAAAAACGGACAATTACAGTGTGAAGAATTAATAGAAATATTGAGGTATTACAACTTAAACACTAAAACAGCATCACTTATGATGGCTAGGGTAATGTACCCTGCTAAAATAATTGACCAATTAGAAGATAACGTTTACACGAATAATCCTAAGATAAAACTAACTTATAACATTGAAAAAGAATTCATGAGAATTAAAAACATCTATACCCATTTGTTAAATGAATACAAAATAAGGCCGATAAACTGGCTCAGCTAGTTATCGACTACTTCAACTCCAATAACACCTTCAACTTCATCCATCAAAATCATTTCAATACCATCGTTTACAGTAGTGTCTAGGAGCATGCAATCAGCACAGTTTCCTAACATTTTTATTTTAACAATACCATCTTCAAAACCTATATATTCAACGTCTCCTCCATCATTTTGGATAAAGGGACGTATTTTATCTAAGACATCTTGTATTTTCTCGTCAATACTCATTTTGTCACCCTCCACTTTTTAAAGAAATAAAACAACTACTTGCTTTATTCTTGCCTTAACTTTACTAATATTATCACAAAATGATATAATACCAAAGAGAAAAGAGGCGTATTTCAAATGGGAAAATATAGTGTGGGTTCGATAGTTGAAGGCGAAGTTGTTGGGATTAAAACTTATGGCGCCTTTGTTAAAATAGCAGACGATATAACCGGCCTATTGCATATTTCTGAAATAGATAATAAATATATAGAAGACATTAATGATTACTTTAAAGTTGGGGATATTATTAAAGTGAAAATACTAGAACTGGATCAGGAAGGAAAACAAGTTAAACTAAGTTCAAAGAAGAGTAAACATAAGAGGGTTAACTTAGCGGATGAATACTTCAATGAGCAGGTAGAATTTCAAGCTATCAAGGAAAAACTTCCTAAATTAATTACTGATGCAAAAGAGAGGTTGGGTTTAGATGATTAATATTGATTTTAATTATTGCAATCTTAAAATAGCCGACATTTTAAAATATCAAGAAAAAAATTAATAAGATAGAAAAGAATGAAGACTTACCAGGTAAAGAATATTCAGGGTGGTTAGACTATCCGGGATCAATCAGTAAGGAACTAATTGTGGATATTAATAAAACTGCCAAGAAGATTGTCTCTAACAATGAGGTCCTGGTTGTTTGTGGTATCGGAGGATCTTACCTAGGTGCGAAGACTGTAATTGACGCCCTAACTAATAATTTTAAAAGTGAATTTAAAATAATTTACTTAGGAACATCCTTAAGTGAAGATGAAATTATTGAGGCTCTTGACTACTTGAAGGATAAGGAATTCGCCGTTAATGTGATTTCCAAATCAGGTACAACCCTAGAAACTGCCTTAATTTTTCGTTTTCTTAAAAACCTTTTAGAAAAAAAATATGGTGCGGAGGCAAGAAGTAGGATTATTGTAACAACAGACGAATTTAGTGGCGGCCTCAGAGAACTTAGTATTGAAAAAGAATATAAAACATACTTCATACCGAGTGACATAGGCGGAAGGTATAGCGTTTTTACGCCAGTTGGCTTGCTTCCAATCGCGGCTAGCGGCCTTGATATAGATGAGTTTATTAAGGGTGCTAGACTAGCTAGTAAAGATCTAAAAGAAGTAAGTATAGAAAAAAACCTAGCCTATCAGTATGCTTTATACAGATATATTAATTATATTAATGGTAAAAGTGTGGAACTGTTTGTAAACTATAACCCTAAACTAGAGTCCTTGAATGAGTGGTGGAAACAACTTTTCGGAGAATCTGAGGGTAAAAATGGGAAAGGTCTATTCCCGGCGAGTTCTATTTTTCCAAAAGACTTACACTCACTTGGCCAATTTATTCAGGACGGAAGTAAGATACTGTTTGAAACCATCATTAGTTTTAATAAACCAGGTAATTTAATGGTGGAAAAAATAGGAAATAACTTTGATGGCCTAAATTATTTATCCAGCAAGAGTGTCAGTGAGATAAATAAGAACATAAAAATCGGTACTGCTAAAGCACACTTTAAAGGAAGTGTGAATAATTTAATCATAGAGGTTGACAAACGAGATGAGAAAGGTTTAGGATACCTATTGTACTTTCTTATGAAGAGTTGTGTTATCTCGAGTTATCTATTAGGTGTTAACCCTTTTGATCAACCGGGTGTAGAACTCTATAAAAAAGAAGTATTTGAAATTATGAATAAAAAGCAATGAGACAATCAAAGATATATTGAACATCTTCACAAAAAAATGTTTTTTCATTGACTGAGTATTTCAAAGGTGTTATATTAATATAGTGCAAAAGCGCTCTTACGGATGCTTAGCTCAGCTGGTAGAGCATCGCCCTTACAAGGCGAGGGTCGGGGGTTCGAGCCCCTCAGCATCCACCATTATTATATTAATATATTATATATTATGATATTAGAAATCTAAATATTGGAGGAGTAGCGAAGTGGCCAAACG
>DUOF01000038.1 GCA_012839015.1 bacterium | reverse complement strand
CCAGCTCCAATTAACCGAGTATGGCTCAGTTTGGTAGAGTACGCCGTTTGGGGCGGTGGGGTCGTAGGTTCAAATCCTACTACTCGGAGTCTCTGTTAATCACAACCTCCACGCGGTCAGAGATGGAAACTAGAAATAGGCTAATGTGATTATAAGGAAGAGTAGCTAAAATGGCTTAGCACCCCGCTGTTAACGGGGAGTATGTCAGTTCGAACCTGACCTCTTCCGCCACACACACACACAAGACGCTTGCGATATAAAAGTGGAATAACAATCCCTCCAAGCGTCTATCTTATATGCTCCCATAGCTCAACTGGTTAGAGCGCACGCCTGATACGCGTGAGGTTGTAGGATCATGCCCTACTGGGAGTACCATACTTAATAGTATTGTAAATAAACTATAAATTTTATTATAAGTTTGAAGGGAGATATGCCATGAACATTAAGATAATTGATGGTCAACCAAGGCTATATACTAGAAGCGTTGGAAGAGTTGAAAGTTTGCATGATTTAATTAGTGCTTATTATTGGAGAATGAGATGCAGACGACATAATAGGTGGATTAAACTTAGCCAACTATTGGTGAAGTTTTTAGCTATGTCATTGTTAAAAAGGAGCAATATTTATTGTAGCCACATAAAACGATATAAGCGAAAGCCATATATAGAAACTTTGAATAAACCATATGGAACTAAATGTTATGGAGCGTTAAAAGGCGAATACAATACGGATATAAACCATTATATTATGATGATGAAGGTATCTGAATTCACCTTTTGGGGCAATACAGAATATGAAATATATCTAAATATAATTAAAACTATAAGCATTAGAAAATTCCAATATCCCTATTGTGTTAAAGGTGGGGTGTCTGGAGTTATTAATCGAATGAAACATAAAAATGTAGAGGATTAACCATAAGTTTATATAATAATTTGCAAATAAATTCGTGAATTTATCAAGAGGAAGTGATAGTGAGTGAATGAATATATAGGAATATATGACGAACAATGGATACAATTTTACTCTGTAAAAATATTTGCCTACACAAAAAATGAAGCTGTTAATAAATTTAAGCAATATCTTAAGTCAAATGCGATTTCGACTTTTGACGAACAGTATATGCGTGTTATACCTTTATTTGCGTTAGATGTGATTTGATATAGAATTTTAATAAAAGAAAGAATTTAATGGAAAAGAGTGATAACGTGAATAGAAAAATAATAATCTTTGGGTCTTCTATGCAAAGAGCTAATAATAAACTACAAAGCATATTAGACAATATGAGAGTAGGCGACATCGAGCAAGTTCGCAAAGGGTACAATAATTTTACCGTTCAGCTAAAGAATGGAGACATCTATATTGCTAAAACTGCAAGCGAATCTTGTAGAGGGTATAAGTGGCAATACGCTTATATCGATGCCCTCATAAATGAAGACTTGCTTTACACTGTTATTCTACCTAATTTTATACCCAAAGATGAAAATGGTGATTGGATAATGGACGAATATATAGATGTAAAGAATCATATAGAGTGGTTTTAAAAGGGGGAATTTATCAGGATGGAATTCTTAAAAAAATGGAAACGCATCACCAAGATAGAAGAACTGCATGGCAAATTATTTGAACAGACTTCCTCTTATCAATATTATTTACTAGGTT
>DUOF01000037.1 GCA_012839015.1 bacterium | reverse complement strand
TCAAATGATGATAAAGCAGCAGAGGCAACAGAGGGTGATATACCTCTTGAAAAGGAACCTAAAGTTAGGGACACCTCAACAATATCTGGTATGGTAGGTGCTGGTATTGATAAAATAAAAGGTGGAGTAGATTCCCTAAGAGCTAAGGGTGCGGAAAAAAAATTAGCTCGAGAAATGAAAAGGGAAGCCAAAAAAACTAAGAGAATTGAGAGAAGAGCAGAAATATCCAGGATTAATGAAGAAAAGGGCAGAGGTGCGTTTGGAAAAACTATGGCTGCCACAGGTAGAGGTTTGTATGCAGGTGTCAAGGGTCTCGGTAAGGGTGCTCTAGCCACAGGTAAACTTGGATTAAAAACCATAGATAAAGTTGCTGGGGTTGCAGTAAGAGGAACCGCCTGGGGTCTTAAGAAAACGGGCAGGATACTTCAAAGAGGTGCGGTTGCAGCTCTTAGTATAACTCCTATAGGTAAATCTGCACTTAAAGACTTCCAATCTGCCTCAGAAAAGAACAATAAACACAAACAAAAATTGAGAGAAGCTAAGGAAGCTGAGTTAACTCGCGCAAAAGTAAATCAAAAAACCTTCCCTGCTGTAGCTCAGAAAATGAAAGAAAAAGAAGCTGAGTCTGCAAAAGCAGTTGAGGTAGCAGATAAGAACCTACATGAAGCTGAAACAAATTATAAAAAGGCTTCTGAAAATAGGGAAATAAGTGAAAACGAACTTGCTAGTTTACAAGCAGGTCTAATTGATCTAGAGAGGGAAGAAACCTCGACCTTGATGGATGTAAAGAATGCTACTAATAAAAAGGAATTAATCCAAGATGAAGCAAGGAAACTTGAGGATGAACACGACGCTAACCTAATAAATGATGATGTCTATGCTAAGAAAAAACAATCGGTAGACAGTAGACTTAATAGCGCTGAAGAAGATATTAAAGTCAGAAAAGATAGATATGAAAGTATTAAGAAAAGAAGAAGTGAAGAACTAGCCAACATATCTAAAAAACAAAAAGAAGTAGAAAACTACAAGAAAAATGAAATCAATGCTGAAAAACGCTTTAATGAAAAGAAAGTGGAAAGGGAGAAAATTCAAAAACACCACGATGAAATAGTTAAAGGTAGGGAAAAGGCGGAAGCTAATTTAGCAAGTCTGAAAAAAACAGAGGGTGCTAAAGGCGCTAAAAAATAATTAAACTGTAATAAAAGATATTTAGGCGAGTATAAAGAATTATTTAAATGAGCCTAAATATTTTTTTAAGAAGAAATAGAAAGTGGTGAAGATAGTGGCGAAAAAGAAAAGGAAAGGTATAGACATATCTGGTTTTGTACAGATAAGGTCCGTTAGGGACGGTATTATAACTTATGATAATAATATAAGTGCCGTTTTGATGAAGGTCGGAAGTTTAAACCTAGCGCTACTAGATGAAGAAGAACAAAAAATTAAAATCAATCAATTCTCAAACGTACTGAGTTTAATTCAAGGTGACTGTTCAATTGTAAAATTGGAAAGACCTATGGAACTAACCGGATATATTGAAAATCAGCAAGAAAACCTTAAGATTCAACATCGTAAATTCAAAAATGGCGAAATGAGTGAAAAAGGTTATAACCAGAGATTGAAGCAGGTAAATTATGAGAAGAACCTATTAACACAGTACTCAGAAAGTACACCGGTTCTAACTAATGAGTTTTACTTAATAATTTATGGAAGGTCAGTCGAGGAACTTGTATACGCATACAATAACACTTTCGAAAAACTGCTTCACATAAAACTAGAACCGAAACGTTGTGATGATGATGAGATAAAATACTTCTTATATAATGTTTATAACCCGCTAGGCAATAAAACTTTATCAGACTTCCGTAATAATTCAAATTTCAGGGAAGATATACTACCAGAGTTTTTGGAGTTTCATGCTACCAAAATTAAAAGTGATAGTATGGTGGCTTCGATTCAAGGTATTTATGATTTCCCAATGAATGTTGGACCTACCTGGTTAGCACCGATTGTTAATATCCCTAATACCACATGTGTTATAAATATAAAACACGTTCCTACCTCACACGCTAGGACATTAATGGACCGCGCTATTACTGAAATAAAAACACAAATGTTAAATAGAAATAAGTCGTCTGAAGATATTGCGAAGCAAACTCAATTAGAATCATTCCTATACATCTTGGAAGAAATTGAAAGAGGTAGTGAGATTCTTAAACAGGTAAATGTTCTACTAATGGGTTATGGGGTAGACCAATACGATCTAAAGAAGATAAACCGGACGATAACTTCATCGATAAAACAAGCTGCAATGAAAGCTGATAAACTTATTTGTAGACAGATGGAGGGGTTTGTAGGTATCTTACCTACCCCGCGTGATGATATTATGAATGATAATGGTCGTGATATGCCGAGTTTAACTCTAGCAGCAGGATTCCCTTTCGTATTCCAATCACTAGAAGATAAAGACGGAATATTACTAGGTTACAACCGTACCAACCTAATCTTCTTTGATCCGACTGTAAGAAACCCTAATAGGACTAACTCCAATATTATGGTCATAGGTAAGTCAGGATCTGGTAAATCTCACTTTACTAAGAAATTATTATTAAAGATGTTATTGCAGGATATAAAGGTGTGTATAGTAGATCCAGAGGGTGAATATGATGTCTTGACTGATAGACTTGGTGGACAATCTATTGACGTTGGTGCTGCGGTTGACTCAAGAATAAATCCTTTCCATATATTTGGACAGATGCAAGAAGATGTTGAGGAAGGAGTTTCAGAGGAGAAGAAGAAACAAACTTTCAAAGCAATATTTTCCTCACATATTCAATTCTTAGAACAATTCTTCCAGAGTGTAATACCTGATTTAACTAATAAGGAACTATCTAGATTATCTGAAATGATGATTGAATCATACCGAAGAAAAGGTATTAAAGAAGATGAAGATTTTGAAGATATAGCTAATGATAAATTCCCAGTTATCGATGATCTACTTGCTATAGTGGAAGAAAAGATAAGCAAGTTATCTGATTTAATAGTTAAAGAACCTAATCGTTCGGTCGACTTAGGTGATGAATTATCAGACCTTAGGAACCTAAGGGTCTACCTTGGAAGAATGGGTAGCGGCGGAGCACTTTCTGGACTATGGAATGGCCCGACTACTATAAGTGTAGAAAATAGCGACTTAATCCATTTCGACTTTAGGAAAATGACGGCAAGTAAGAATGAACAAGTAATGAACTCACAGATGATGTTAGTACTACGTTTCCTAGAAAATGAAGTATCAAAGAATAGGGAAAGAAACATCGCTAGAAAAGAAAATAAACACATAGCTATCGCTGTTGATGAGGCCCATGTATTTATTGATGATAAAAGTCCAGCAGCATTATATTTCATGTTCCAGATGGTTAAGAGGATTCGTAAGTATAATGGTATCTTTATCGTAATAACGCAAAACGTTAATGACTTTGTTGGTACTGAAAGCATTAAAAAGTACACGACCGCTATTATTAACGGTTGCCAGTATTCATTTATCTTTGGTTTGAACCCCGCTGACTTACAATCACTAATGGAACTTTATGCTTCCGTAGGTGGATTCTCGCAGGAAGAGAGATCATTTATTGGTAATGCCGGTATTGGGCAGTGTCTGTTTGTAGTTTCTCCAGGACAAAGGATAACTATGGAAAAAATAACAATAAGTAAAGACGAAGAGAAAGCATTTAAGTAGGAGGGGTAGAAATGGCATCATATTTAATTCCAAAATCAGCTAGAAATGTAAAATTACAAATATTTAAGGGACTGGGGATGACCGAAATAGGATTTGTTTTAGGCGCTGTTATACTGGGTCTATTAGTATTTAATACTAATTGGAATATTGTAGTTCGAGCAGGGGTTTCCTTTTTACTAGTTATCGCAGTAACATTTCTGGTGTCACCTTCATTTATATCTAATAAAAAAGGTTATGAGACCTTCGAGATAATTTTTAATTACATGGGTTCCCATAAGTATTACAAGAAGATAAGAAGGGTTAAAAAATAAGAAGAGATATGTTAACAACATATCTTTTTTTTAGTCATTCGATTGAATGGCTTATGCCTCTAAGGTATAATTAAAAAGAAGACAATGGGGGTGCTGGCCAAGTGGAAGAAGTATTTGACGGAATGAAACACACACTTGTTTGGATATATTGGTGGATTATTAATGGTATTAGTAGCATAATCGACTTCATAGGTGAGTTCTTTTCATTGTTTGCCGGTAATCCTTCAGTAGGTGAAGAAGGGACATCTTTTCTTGGTAGTTTTTTTACCGGTTTGGATATCGTTAAATTCTATACTTTCACTTCGGGAATAGCTTTTATTTTAATGTTGCTTATAGCAATTTTAACAATTATAAAACAGGATTATTTTGATAAAGATGGACCTAGGTCTAAAGCACCTATTATTACTAATATAGCATTAGGATTTCTTTTATTTATTTCTTTAGTGCCTTTATCAACTATAGCGATGATGGTATTTAATGAGGTCTTTAAATCTGTCTATATTGCTATGGGCTCTGGTAATCAGATAATTAACATATCAGATAGCCTAATAGGTGGTGCCCTAGGTAGTTCAGGCAATAGTTGGAAGGAGTTATTCCCTAGCGGTGAGGCGGGAAGCGGATCACTACTTTATTCGTTTTTTAATTTAGATGAGTCAATGCCTTTACAAGGTTTCCACTGGCACTTGTTACTAGTAGGTGGTGCCTTTATAGCATGGAACCTATTTTCTATGGTAATAGATTTAGTTAAAAGAGTATTCAATATTATAATACTATATGTAACCGCTCCATTTGAGATTGCTAGAATGGTTAGCGATGATGGTATTAGATTTAAAAAATGGAAAGATAAAATGGTGGCCCAGCTTACTTCTCTTGTAGTCATTGTAATTGCCTTTATGATATTCAACTTAATTTCCGGTGCTGCGGTTAATGTTTCGGAAAGTGTTAGTTCATATACTACTGTGGAACAAATAAGTAATGACCCTAATGAGGGTCCAGGCGAGGGAGAAGTAGAAATTCCAGATGAGAGAAACATTGGTGGTGCCTTTGTGATAATTGTTATGATGGGTGGAAGTTTAGCCGTTAGGAGCGCTAGCAAACTAGTTAGCGAACTAGCAGGTGGAGACTCAGTAATTATTAAAGAAAGAACACGCTCTGATAATAATAATGTTAGAGATAAATCAGGTAGTGATAAAAACGCACAAACCAAACCTAGGATTCTAACTAGAACTATTACTAGAGATACAACAAGGACTATTTCAACTAGAGGTGCGACAACAGGATCCTCTAATAGAACGAATGTTTCAGGTGTGGCTGGTACAATTCAATCGCCTGGTGGAGCTGCTAGTTTCACAGATCGCTATTCAGGTAGCAATACAAATGTTGCCTCTCCTACCCCACTCCAAAGACCTACTAGTAAACTACTAATGAGGACTAGTGATAGTACTAGTAGACCTACTACAACAGGTAGGGACATCACCCGTGGTAACTATTATGGTGGCAGTGGCCCTAACCTAGATACTAGGGTTATTAGTAACACCCTAAGCACAGGGTTTAGAGAAGCACCAACTAACTTTGGTCTTACTCCTCCTAAGTGGAGTGAAGAAAATGAAAACACTATTAAAGAACGTGGAAACAACTATGTTCAAGCAAGTATGAATTTTGATAGTAGTATTGCCTCAAACTCTAACTTCGAGGCGCTAAGTAAGGCAATAAACTCATATTTGAGTGCTGCTGATAAAGAGAAAGAAATAATTAAAAAAGAAGTAGCTACTGGCCAAAAGGATATACAACCGATGAGGAAGACCTTTAACAGGGCTGAAAGTAATGAATATAAACGGGTCAATATGGGTTACCAAAAAGCACATAACGATTATGCTAAAACAACAGGCAAAATTAGCAGTGCTATAAGTAGTCCAGGCACTAACCCACAGGAAATAATAAGATTAAAAGAACAAGCAGATAGACAAAGACAAAAACTTATAACTGCTGCTAACCAAGCTAAGAAGTTTTATGAAAATAAAAAGAGAGGAGAATAGTAATGGCATACCTTATACCAAAGTCAGCTAGAAACGTAAAGATGCAATTATTTAAGGGTTTAGGTGTAATAGAGGTAGTTATTGTTATACTTACCGTTATGGCATGCTTCTTAATATTTAATAGCTTTAATGCCCTTGATTTAATAGCTAAGGTAGCTATATGTTTAGGGCTAGCTCTAGTTACTGTATTTCTTGTTTCTCCTTCTTTCATTGTCAATAAAAAGGGATACCAATGCTTTGGTATTATATTTGGCTACATGTACCAACAAAAGAAGTTTAAGAACAAAAGGAAGGTGAAATAGATGGCATCTGCAATTGGCGATATAATCGATTTTCTACCAATTAAGGAAATCAAGGATGGATTAATAACCTTTACTACAAATACATATGGAAAGATTATGAAAGTAGGCAGTGTTAATTTAGCGTATCTATCTCTAGAAGAACAAAGATTTAAAATAAGTCAACTTGCGGGTCTGCTTAGAAACATAGACAGTGCTTGTTCAATTTTTAAGTTAGAAAGACCGATGGAAATAACTGATAATATCAGGAAACAAGATCGTCTAATGGATTTACAACACGATAAATTCAGAAACAATGATATGAATGAAGTGGGTTATAAAGAAAGAGTTAAACAGGTTTTATATGAGAAAAACCTATTGCAAGACTATAATGAAAAAAACCCAATAATGATAAACGAGTTCTACTTTGTTATTTATGGTAAAAACATTGATTCTTTAGAACATGAATATGAAAATGCCTTGATGAGATTTAATCAATTGAAACTAGATCCTGAAAGGTGTACGGATTCTCAAATAAAGATGTTCTTTTATAATGTTTATAACCCTTTAAAGAGATTACCTATAAACTTCTTTGATGATAAAGAGGAAGATTATAAAAGGGATATAGTGCCGGAAGAGTTGACCTTCTCAGGTAGTAAATTCAAAACTGAAAGTATGGAAGCTTCAATATGGTCGATATATGATTATCCTTTAGATGTAGCTGGAGGATGGCTGTCACACGTTGTTAATAGTTCTAGCACGACTTGTGTCATTAATATTAGACCTGTTTCAGAAACTGAAGGTAAGAGGCTTATGGATAGGGCGATAACTGAGATTAGAACTCAGATGCTAAACAGAAAATCTGCTACTCAAACAGAAGCTGAAAGGGTTCAATTAGAATCCTTCTATGCGATAGTAGATGATATCTCAAGAGGAAATGAAGCTTTAAGATTAGTGAATACACTGGTCATGTCCTATGCAAAAGATGAGAAAGAACTTCGTAGTGTTAAAAGAGAAGTCAGGACCAATCTAAGACAAAACTCACTTAAGATAGATACATTACCACTTAGACAACAACAGGGTTATATAGCAATGCTTCCAACTCCTAGAGACGATATTATTGATGTTAATGGAAGAGATATGCCTTCGATTACATTAGGGGCGAGTTTTCCCTTCGTTTTCCAAAGTTTACATGACAAAGACGGTTTCTTGTTAGGTTACAACAACGCTAGTTTAATTTTCTGGGACCCTAAGATTAGAAACAGTAGCAGGACTAACTCTAATGTTATGATAATAGGTAAATCTGGTTCTGGTAAATCTCACTTCACAAAGAAAATGATTTTAAAACTACTATTAGAAGACATAAAAATTTATATAATTGACCCAGAGGGGGAGTATAACATCCTTACAAGAAGACTTGGTGGTCAAAGGATTGACGTTGGAGCAGGGCTTAGTTCTAGAATAAACCCTTTCCATATATTTGGACAGATGGAAGAGGATGAGGAAGATAGTGAATATAGTCTAAGGGAAGGTTTAAGATCGATATTCTCTAACCATGTTCAATTCTTAGAACAATTCTTTGAAAACTTGTTACCGGACTTAACGGATAAAGAAATATCCCGTCTTTCAAAGATGATTATTGAATCATATAATAGAAAAGGAATTACTGAATTTACTGAATTTGACACTCTATCTGCCGAACAGTTTCCAGTAATGGATGATTTGTTAGCAGTAATAAATGAGAGAATAAAATATCTTTCAGATATTATAATAGAAGATTCCAATAGAAGTGTAGATTTAGGGGACGAGGTAAATGATTTGAGAAACCTACAAGTCTACGTTGAGCGTTTGGCGACTGGTGGTTCCCTGGCTACCCTATGGAACGGACCTACTACAATAGATACTAATACAAGTGACCTAATTCACTTTGACTTTAAGAAAATGTCATCAAGTAAGAATGAAAGGGTCATGAACGTCCAAATGATGCTTATATTACGTTTCTTAGAGAACGAGGTATCTAAAAATAGAGAAAGAAACCTAGCTAGGAAAGAAAATAAGTATGTAGCTATAATGGTTGATGAGGCACATGTATTTATTGATGAGAGAACCCCAGCAGCATTATACTTTATGTTCCAAATGGTTAAGAGAATTAGAAAATATAATGGTATATTCGTGGTTATAACTCAAAACGTTAATGACTTTGTTGGGGCAGAGAGTATTAAAAAATATACAACCGCGATAGTAAACGGTTGTCAGTATTCATTTGTATTTGGACTTAACCCAGCGGATTTGCAGTCACTTATGGATTTATATCATTCTGTAGGTGGTTTTAGTGAAGAAGAGCGAATGTTCATAGGTAATGCTGGAATTGGACAGTGCTTGTTCATAGTTGCACCAGGACAAAGAATCACAATGCAAAGAATTCTAATAAGTAAGGATGAAGAGAAGGCATTTAAATAAAGTTGGTAAATAAAAAGTTAGATTCAGTAATCTAACTTTTTTCATTCTCTTTTTGAATTTTCTTTATGTAGTGATAGGCATTCATGGCGGCGATAGCGCCATCATTTACCGCAGTCACTATTTGCCTTAATCCTTTTTTATTAACATCCCCGGCACCATATATTCCAGGAATCTCAGTTTCCATCATATCATTAATTTTTATGTAACCATTTTGATCAATGATATTTAATCTGCTAGTGAACCTTGATTCAGGGTCAGCACCGATAAATGGGAAAACCACTTCGGTTTGGATGGTCATTTCTTCATCGGTCTTATTACTCCTTATATCAATACTAGTAACATACTTATCCCCATTCACCCTGATAGGATTAAAGTTAAGTAGTAATTCTATTTTAGGGTGGTTTTTAATAGCATCGACAAGTTGCTCCTCTGCTCTAAATTGATCACGTCTATGAACTAGGTAAATCTTTTTAGCGAAGTTAGTCAAATAAAGAGATTCTTGAAGGGCGCTGTTGCCCCCTCCGATTACGACCATATCTTTATCCTTATATAGTGAACCATCACATACAGCACAGTAGGAAACTCCTCTTCCGTAAAATTCATCTTCCCCTGGAATACCTATTTTTCTTTCTTTTGTTCCGGTGGCGATAATAACCGCATATGTTTTAAAAGTTTCTTTCTCACAAATAACTTCTTTAATGACTCCATCGCTCTTAATGTCTAAGGCTCTATCCTGTTTAAACTCACTACCATAAGCGGTAGAATGTTCAAACATTTCGGTGGCTAGTTTATAACCTTCAACTCTCTTGTAACCAGGCCAGTTTTCGATAAAAGAGGTGTTAACTACCTTACCACCTGGAAAGTCTTTTTCAATCATCAAGGTTTTTAGATTAGCCTTACTAGCGTAAACGCTAGCACTCATGCCGGCTGGTCCGGCACCAATTATTATTAAATCATAAATATTTTCTTCCATATTATCTTCCTCCTTGTTTTACCTTAAAGTAAGGTTTAAGTCTTAAATATAAAATTAGGGCAACACCAGTAATAATGAATAGTACAGAAGTGGTGATCGATAGAGATAGATTTCCAAAGACCCTCATAATATACATCTCATTTCTAAGTGGTTCCATAATAAGTCTTACTAATCCATACCAAATTAAATAAAGGGCTGTTAACTCTCCATCAATTATTATTTTAACAAACCTTCTTATTATAATACTAATTAGTATAAAACCAATAAAGTTGATGATAGACTCGTATAAAAACAGGGGTTGTGCCACCTCTCCGATACCACAAACTTCCATATTATTTAAAATAAAATTAGGAATGAAGTTTAGGGTGTTGCGGCTAACACAAGCTCCATACACTTCCTGGTTAAAGAAGTTGCCCCATCTTCCAATAGATTGGGCAATTAATATGTTTGGAATAGCAATATCAAACAGTTTTAGAAGAGGAAACTTTAGTTTTTTAACTTTATGGAAAATTACCCCTGCTATTACACCGCCCATGACACCGCCTTGAATAGCAAGGCCACCGTTCCATAGTTTTAATATTTCAACTAGATTACTACCATAGAAATCCCACCTACTTAACACAAACCAAAGTCTAGCACCTAAAATACCGGCTGGAAAAACAATCAAAAATAGATCATCTATTAATCCGGGATAGTTCTTTGAACGTGGATCCTTCTTGTAAAAATGCTTAGTAAACAAATAGGCAGCGATAGCGCCTGTTAATACAAAAACTGCATACCAACTCAGTGACGTCCCAAAGACAGTACTACTATAGGCTAAAAATAAACTCATAAAATTCCTCCTAACATAAGTAAAATTATACTACGTGTTTAATACTTTAGATAAGTATATTCCAGTATAACTTTCTTTATTTTTGCTCACTTCTTCTGGTGTTCCTAATGCAACTATATATCCGCCCTTATCTCCACCTTCTGGACCAAGGTCGATGATATAGTCTGCTTGTTTAATGACATCAAGATTGTGTTCAATTATAATTACTGAATCTCCATTGTCTACAATGGTATTAATGACCTTTAGTAATTTTTTAACATCATCCGTGTGTAGACCAGTAGTAGGCTCATCCAATATGTAAAGTGTTTTTCCTGTGCTTGTTTTTTGCAACTCATTAGCAAGTTTTACTCTTTGGGCTTCTCCCCCAGAAAGTGTCAGGGCACTTTGACCCATTTTAATATATCCTAAACCAACATCTATTAGTGTCTTCAGTTTCTTTTTTATCCTTGGAATATTGATAAAGAAGTCATAAGCATCATCGATAGTTAACTCAAGAATATCAAAAATGTTTTTTTCTTTATAGGTTATTTGAAGTGTCTCTTCACTATATCTTCTTCCTAGACATTCTTCACATTTCACGTAGACATCAGGTAGGAAGTTCATTGGGACCCTAATAACACCGTCCCCTCTACATCTTTCACATCTTCCACCCTTAACGTTAAAGGAGAATCTTCCTTTAACATATCCTCTTGCTTTTGATTCTTGGGTTGAAGCAAACAAGTCCCTTATGTGGTCGAATACACCGATATAGGTCGCAGGGTTTGAACGCGGTGTTCTTCCGATTGGTTCTTGAGAAACATTAATAACCTTATCTATGTTTTCTAGTCCTTTGATTTTACCGTGTTTACCCGGTTTTGCATGTTTACTTCTATTCGAAGCCTTAAGAACTGAAGTATAGAGTATATCGTTTACTAGGGTAGATTTGCCACTTCCACTAACTCCAGTAACAAGAGTTAGTTTACCTAGAGGGATTTTGACATCTAGATTTTTTAAATTATTCTCATCGGCCCCGATAATCTCAATGTATTTACCGTTTCCAAGTCTCCTTTGTTTTGGTATTTCAATAAATTCTTTACCACTTAGATATCTACCTGTTAATGATTTATCGTTGTTCATTACTTCAAGTGGTGTTCCTTGGGCTACTATTTCACCACCATGTCTTCCTGCTCCAGGACCGATATCAATTAGATAGTCGGAACTGAGCATTGTTTCTTCATCGTGTTCTACTACAATAAGAGAATTACCTAGATCCCTCATTTTCATTAAACTATTTATTAGCCTTTCATTATCCTTTTGGTGTAGACCTATTGAAGGCTCATCTAGGACATATAAAACCCCGGTAAGCTTAGAACCAATTTGGGTAGCAAGTCTTATCCTTTGAGCCTCTCCACCTGAAAGTGTAGAAGAAACCCGGTTTAGTGTTAAATACCCTAAACCAACATCGACTAGGAAATTAAGTCTATGATTAATTTCTTTAATGGTTAAGTCTGATATTTCCTTTTCATTCGTAGTAAGTATTAATTCATTAAGGTAACTTAGTATATTATCGATAGATAGTTTAGTTAAGTCCTGGATATTTAGGTCTCCGACTTTTACTGACAATACTTGTTTATTAAGCCGATCACCATTGCAAGTAGGGCAGATAGTCTCTCCTAAGAAGAAGGCATAGTAATCACGCATCATATTTGACTTAGTTTCATGGTATAAGCGTTCAATCTTAGTAACAACACCTTCTATAATATCGTGGCGGACTAATTTGTTACCACTTTTGGATTCAAGGGAATATTTATGAACATTTGGTGAACCAATAAGAATGATATCTAGTTCTTTTTTAGTAAAGTCCTCGATATCTTTGTCCATGTCTATATTGTATAGTTGGCACAACAAAACAAATTCTTTCCATTCAATATTATCTGTACCGACAATACCCTTGTGGTAGCGAATAGCGCCTTCATTTAAACTCTTTGAAGGATCCGGTATTAATTTTTCAAGGTCAACACTTTGTTTAATGCCTATTCCTTTACAATTTTCACAAGCTCCTAATGGAGAGTTAAAGGAAAAAAGTCTGGGCTCTAAATCAGGGACAGAAAAACCACACTCAGTACAGGAGTAATGTTCTGAAAAAAGTTCTTCCTTGCCATCATAACTAACAAGTAGTGTCCCGTTTCCTTTTTTTAAAGCAGTCTCGATAGAGTCATACAGCCTTTCACGAGAATCCTCTTTTTTTACAATCCTATCAATGATTAATTCAATAGTATGGTTTTTATTCTTCTCAAGTGTTTCTATTTCTTCTAAAAGTTTAGTCTCTCCGTCCACGCGGGCACGTATGTAGCCTTCCTTTAAAAGATTCTCAATTAGGTCTTTGTGTGTACCCTTTTGCCTATTGACGATGATCGCCATTATAGCGAGTTTGGTGCCATCTTCTAGTTCCATTATTTTATCAACCATTTGTTTAATCGTTTGCGATTTAATTGGTTGATTGTGTGTTGGACAATAAGGTGTCCCTACACGGGCATATAATAATCTTAAATAATCATAGATTTCAGTTACAGTTCCTACGGTAGAACGCGGGTTTTGCGAAGTTGTTTTCTGGTCAATTGATATCGCAGGCGATAAACCTTCGATAGACTCAACATTAGGTTTCTCTACTCCCCCTAGAAACTGTCTAGCATACGGGCTTAAAGACTCAACGTAACGTCTTTGACCCTCGGCATAGATTGTATCAAATGCTAGTGTAGACTTACCGCTTCCACTGACACCAGTAACTACTACTAGCTTGTTCTTAGGAATCTCTATATCTATATTCTTTAAATTATTTTCTCGGGCCCCTTTTATAACAATTTTATCTAATCCCATAAAATAATAATTCCTCCTATTAAGTAATATAATATACAATAAGCGTAAGTAAATACGCAAGTTTATAATAGCTTATTAACAGGTTTTGTGCAAGAAAGCGAAGATAATAACATTTTTCAAATTTTCATATATATTATATTGAGCAAATAAAAGATAGACTGATTGTGTTTAAGCAAAAATTAAGATAAAATAAACATAGGCTCTAAACTATGAAAGTGGTGTAAAAAATGATTAATGTAGAAATTAATGGTGTTTTAAAAAGATGTAAAAAAGGTACAAGAGTTATTGATTTAATTGATAATAAAGAGAAGGAATATGTCTCCTGTAAGGTGGGACATCGAGTAAGGGAATTAACCTACAAACTTAACAAAAGTACGGCCGTGGAACTATTAACTTTAGATAATGAAGAAAGTGTAAGGATTTATGAATCTTCCCTAAGATTTATTTTTGCAATGGCTTGCAAGAAACTATATCCTGAACTAAATATTCGCTTCTCTTATCATATATCTAGATCTATTTTTGTTAAAATCCTTAATGGTGGCCAAATATTCACTGAGGAGATGCTTCAAAATATAAAGAAAGAAATGTTAAGTATTGTCAGCGAAGCTATTCCTTTTGAAAGGGAAACGATTAGTATTGAAGAGGCGAGGGATTTATATGAAGAGTACCATCTTCAAGATAAGCTAGAATTACTAGAATATAGACCTGAAAATACGGTCCATGTTTATAGGTGTGGTTGGTATCTGAATTATTTTTATAGTTACATGGTCCCTTCAACCGATTACTTAGATAAATTTAATTTAATACTTTATGAACCAGGGATTATCTTACAGTATCCTCGTGCTGAGGAAAAGGGAAAGTTACCTAAGTTCAAAGAAGAGGTTAAGTATGGAAAGACTCTTAAAGAGGCTAACATATGGGGTAAAACTATTGATGCTGAAACGGTTGCTAGGATTAATAACAATGTAAGGGGTAAAGGATTAATTGATTTTATCCACTCTTGTGAAGCAAGACACAATAAGATGATTTGTGAGTTAGGTGATAGAATCGCGAAAAATAACAAGGTGAAACTAATAGCAATCGCAGGACCTACATCAAGTGGGAAAACAACTTTCTCTAATAGACTTAGAATAGAGTTGTTAACAAAAGGTATTAAGCCTGTCAAACTGTCCATGGATGATTATTATATTGATCGGGATTTAATAAAACCTGATGAAAATGGAAAAGTAGATTTAGAGGATATTAATACAATTGATATAAAACTATTTAATGAACATATTTATAGACTTATTCAAGGTGAAGAGGTGGAACTCCCTAGATTTGATTTCACGATTGGTAAAAGAGTTAGAGGGAAGAAAGTTAAAATTGATAAAGAAAGCCCGATTATAATCGAAGGCATACATGCCCTTAATGAAAAACTGACATCCTCAATACCCGGAGAAATGAAATTCAAGGTGTATATCTCTCCACATATCCAAATAAACCTAGATAACCAAAATCCTATTTCTATGACACAACTAAGACTTGTGAGACGTTTAGTAAGAGATAAGATGTTTAGAAATTCAAGTGCTCTAAGGACACTTTCAATGTGGGAGTCGGTACGTCAGGGTGAATTCAAGTGGATTTATAACACTGAAGAGGAAGCAGACTATGTCTTTAACTCAGAACTTAGTTATGAACTTTGTGTCCTTAAAAAGTATGCTTTGCCTTTGCTTAAGAAAATAGATAAAGAAAACGAATACTATATTGAAGCAAATAGATTAATTAAATTTCTGAAGTATTTTATAGAAATAGATGAGTCTATGGTCCCTTGTGATTCTCTTTTAAGAGAATTTATTGGGGGAAGTTGTTTTAAGGAGTAGTTGAAATAACAACATTTTAGGAGTATTATTGTTAAGGTAAAAAGGAGAGAGAATATGGGTAGAGCTTATGAAGTAAGAAAAGCATCAATGCAGAAAACTAATGCTGCAAAATCGAAATTATACGCTAAATTTGGTAAAGAAATATTTATGGCTGCAAAAAATGGTGAACCCGATCCAGAGATTAACACGAGTTTAAAAAGAGTTATTGAAAAAGCTAAGAGTAAGGAAGTTCCTGCTAACATTATTAGTAGGGCTATAGATAGGGCTAAGAGTAAAGAAGTTAGTAACTATGTAGCTAGTCTATATGAGGGCTTTGGACCTGGTGAATCAACAATACTTATAGAATGTTTGAGTGATAATCCTAACAGGACAATTTCAGATATAAAAACTTGTTTCAACAAGACTCATAGCAAGTTAGGAGTAAGTGGTTCTGTTTCTTTTGATTATAAAAATGTAAGTGTGGTTACCCTAACTAACATTAGCGAAGAGGAAGTCGCTGAGATACTTTTTAACAGAGATATTGACTTTGATGATATAGAGACCGAGGATGAATATGTAAGCGTTTTTGGTTCTACTACTAGCCTATATGAAATCAAAAATGCTCTAGAGGAGACAATTAAAGAGGGGTCTAAAATCGTTGAGTATGAGATTACATGGATTGCTAATGATCAAATTACTCTAAATAAAGAGGATAAAGAAATATTTGATAAACTAGTTAATATGCTAGAAGAAGTTGATGATGTTCAAAATGTTTATCACAATGTCATAGAAGCATAATAAGTTTAGGTGGTAGTATGAAAAAAGGTAGTAAGATAGGGATTATTGGTGGCGGTAGTGTTGGTCTTTACAGTGCAAATTTGTTATTAAGAAATTTAGAAAACCTAGAAATAGATATAATTGAAAGACATAGTTCTCTCGGCAAGAAAATACTAGCTTCTGGTAATGGCAAGTGTAACTTTACTAATAAATATGTATCCCCTGATCATTATAATGATCGGGATTTTGTTGCTAAAATATTTAAACAATATGACATAAATGATACGCTTAGTTTCTTCAAAAAACTCGGATTGATTTATAAGTTCGATGAAGAAGGAAGGGGTTACCCACATAGTGAAAGTGCAACAAGCCTACTAGAAGTGTTAGAACTAGGGTTAAGCGACAAAGTTAATTCCATACTTAATACCACGGTAGAGAAAATAGAAGTAAAGGAAAATAAAATTAACCTTCACTTTGATAATACATACAAAGAATATGATTATGTAATAATCGCTAGTGGTAATATAGCTTCTAATTTATCTAGTGAAAGCAACAATAATTATTTAAGATTCCTAGATTTGAAGAGTAGGGAAATAAACCCTAGTTTAGTACCTTTGAAAACAATAGAAAATTTAAGAGATATAAGCGGACTTAGGTTTAAGGGTGGGGTCAGCTTATATGGAGACGATGAACTGCTTCATAAAGAGGAAGGCGAAGTCCTGTTTAAAAATGATGGGGTCAGCGGAATCGTGGTTTTACAAATGTCACACTATCTTAATAAACATAAGAGGAGCGACTATCATTTAAAATTTGACTTTGTCACCACTTTAAACAAGCAAGAATTAAAAAAATATTTAAGTAGTAAAAAAGATTTACTGGTAGAAGATATCTTCAAAGGTCTATTGAATACTAAGTTAGCTAAGAGGTTACTAAGAGAGAGTAAAATTAATTTTGATTCTAGGATGGTTAATAGTCTAAGAGAGTTTGAAATTGAATTACTAGTTAATTTAGTTAAAGAGTACCGGGTTAATATAAAGGATACTTATCCCTTTGAATTTGCTCAAGTGGCAAGTGGTGGAATATTAGTTAGTGAAATAAGCGATGATCTATCACTTAAAAGATATCCCAATATTTTTGTAGGTGGAGAAGTGATGGATATAAATGCACTAAGTGGCGGTTATAACTTACAGTTTTCTTGGTCTTGTGCAGGCGTTATAGCTAAAGCGTTAATAGAAAGGTCTAAAGAAGAGTAAGTATGAGAAGGAAAATAATTAATTACTCCATTAATATGGGGATAATCTTGGCCATTAGTATTTTAACTTTTATTTATCTATTAAAGGATAATGCTCATGAGGTTATAGGTGAGATTCTGTCACTTAATGCTTTTTCAATTACAATAATATTTGCTGTAGTCGCATTAAGTTTTCTAATAGAGGGTTTAATTATTAAGATAGCTACTGTTGAATACAAAAAGGATTTTAAAATATATGACGGAGTCTTTGTTTCTAGTATAAGGGCTCTGTTTTCTGCGATAACCCCCCTAAAACTAGGAGCACTAGGGGGCCAAATATACGGTTACGTTAAAAAGGAAGTAAGTACTAAAGATGCCTTTAGCAGCACCTTTAAAACCTCTTATGCCTTTAGGGTGAACCTACTTCTAATCTCGATCTTGGTTTTAATTTTTACTCTAACCAACGATATTAATGTTGATATTCTCAACTATAGCTTTAATGCCAGGTATATCGCGGTATTAGGTATTGTTTTCAACTTTGTAATCTTCTTCCTTTACCCTATAGTAGTTTTTTCTAAAAAACTCCATAATATTTTCTTAAAGATAACATCCTTCTTTGGATTTAAATTTGGAAGGATAAACTGCAAAAAATGTTATATCAATGAATCAAAGGACAAGCTAAAAACAATCCAGGATAACTTAATTAAATTTTACAAAAACACAAGGGAGTCATTCTCTTTAATCTTGCTCTATGTGTTTAAGTCATTCTTTATGGGGGGGTT
>DUOF01000036.1 GCA_012839015.1 bacterium | reverse complement strand
GCGATAGTAACTTATATCATGGAGAAAAAAGGTTTAACAGCAGAAGAGGTATTAAATGAATTTAACAAGAAATCTGGATTACTAGGAGTTAGTGAACTTTCTAATGATTCTAGGGAGATAGAAGATGCAGTTGCAGCAGGCAACCCAAAAGCTATTTTAGCTAATGATAAGTATGTTAATACAATGGTAGAGAGAATTGGTTCATACTTTGTAAAATTAGGGGGATGTGATGCAATTATCTTTACAGCAGGTGTTGGAGAAAACAGTGCTACTTTTAGAGAAGAGGTAGTAGCCGGTATTGCTGAAGCACTAAATGTTAAACTAGACAAAGAAAAGAATAAAACTCGTGGCAAGTATGCAGTTATATCAACTGATGACTCTAGTATTGAAATAGTAGTTATCCCTACTAATGAAGAGTTAGTTATCGCTAGGGATACTAAAAGACTTTTAAACTTATAAGACTATTAAACGGTTCACTAGAACCGTTTTTGTTTAACTTAAGACTTGTACTTATGGATTAAAATCCTTAAATAAGGTAAAATACTATAAGTTAAGGATAGGGGACAGTTATGAAAAAAGTATTAAAAGATATTATTAAATATATTAAAAACTACGATACAATTGTTATCGCTAGACATGAAAACAGTGACTTAGATTGCCTGGGAGCCCAGTACGGTTTAAAAGCCTGGATAGAGGCTAATTTTGAGGGTAAGAGGGTTTATTGCATCGGAGAGGACCATAATTACTATAGTAAGTCTTTCGTGCCAAAATCAGATAAAATTAGCGATATAGAAGAAGACTTTTTAGGGATTTGTGTCGATGTTAATACAATTGATAGAATTGATAATAAAGAATTATTTATAAAAGCCACAGAAAAAATCTGTATTGATCATCATCGTTATAGTGTTGAACCTGATTTTGATTACTATTATATTGATTTTACTAGTCCTGCCTGTTGTGAAGTACTTGGTGAAATACTTTTATCTAGTAAGAGTAAAAAGATTACTAAGGATGTAGCTAAGTATTTATATTCTGGTATTGTTTCTGATAGTGGTGACTTCTATTATGAATCGGTTGATAGTAATACTTTTGATGTGGTCTCTAAACTTATTAAAAGGGGAGAATTTAATCCTTTTAATGATGTTAATATTGTTGCAAGGCAAAGAAGTTTTGAAGAGTTAAAGTTAATTGGCGCTTTAATAAATGAAATAGTTTATGAAGGCGGGCTTGCTTACTATATTGTTAATTTAGAAAAACTAAAAGAATTAGGGGTAACAGCACATGCTGCTACTGAAAAGATTAATGAATTCAATCGGATTCAAGAATTTGAAATTATAGCTACAATTGCAGAGGTAAGTGAGAATTCATATAAATGTTCTCTAAGATCTAAAACTATTAACCTAGTAGATGTTGCTACTAAGTTTGGTGGTGGAGGACATAAAAATGCCTGTGGCATTAGAAATCTAACTCTAGAAAAAGTGGGAGAATTAAAGGAAGAGTTGCATAAACTAATAAGGAATCATTAAAAATCCCCAATCAAAGCAACAATATTAGAAAATTATCAAAAAAGCATATTGACACTTGTCAAAACTATATGCTAGAATAATCTAGCGTTGATAAAAGGGCCTGTAGCTCAGCTGGTTAGAGCGCACCCCTGATAAGGGTGAGGTCGATGGTTCGAGTCCATTCAGGCCCACCATTTATAAACGTACGCCTAGTTAGCTCAGTGGTAGAGCAATCGGCTGTTAACCGATCGGTCGTAGGTTCGAATCCTACACTGGGCGCCATTTGTATGGCCCGTTGGAGAAGCGGTTTAACTCACATCCCTTTCACGGATGCATTCACGGGTTCGAATCCCGTACGGGTCACCATCTATATTAGCTGGCTTAGCTCAACTGGTAGAGCAACTGACTTGTAATCAGTAGGTTGAGGGTTCAAGTCCTTTAGCCAGCACCACGGGGCTGTGGCGGAATTGGCAGACGCACCAGACTTAGAATCTGGCGGGTAACCGTGGGGGTTCAAGTCCCTTCAGCCCCACCAAAAAGTAAATAACACCTAGGATTATCTAGGTTTTTTTATTATAAATTTATTTATAAGATCAACTTTATTTATGAAAAAAGATAAAAGTGACAAGGAAAGTGACAAAGATGTGACAAAATTGTCATTTATTATTAATATCTTATTGGTAAATTGACAAACTAAATTTCGTTTCCAGGGAAAAATAAAAAACTTCAGAGTAAAAGGCACTTTTCCATTAAGGGCATACTTTTTTGTTGAAAGTAAGTTCCGTTTTTGCAATAATAGGGCTTGAAATACAAATAAGGGTGTATGACGAAAACAACCAAGGTAAATTCCGTT
>DUOF01000035.1 GCA_012839015.1 bacterium | reverse complement strand
TGAGAATGATTTAAAAATCTATAGAAATGGTTTATTAGTAAACCTTCCATCTAACTACCCTGGCAAGGGCACAGAGGATGCTTCTATATCTCTAGATAACCCAGGTTTAAATTTTGGTGAAGGTAATGGTATAGATGGAACTTACACGTTTGAAATAATAAATAGGTTTGATACTGGTAGAGTTACCAATAGGATTTATCATGATGCTTTATATGCACTTGATAACGGTGATTATATTTTAGGAGAACACTACCTACGTGTTGGAGACACGTATGAACCAGTACCAATATCGGATTATGGTAAAGAAAAAGACCCATCTCAAACTTATTATTTCTTAACTAAAGAAGGGGATTATGTAATTGATGATGGCAGTTATGTATCAAGACTACATTATGTTAATACTGGAGGAGTTTATAACCGAGTTGATGAACAATATATTTCAACAGAAAAAGCAGGTCACGGTATACAATTCTTTATTAAACGAAGCTTCACTAGCTTAGAGATAGATAGGATAAAACCTTCAGGATATGAAGTAAATACTCATATAATTTATCCTGGTGTTGTCGATGGAAGAAATGTCATCGATGCTACTAAAGAATATATTTATGGAGATGGAAGACTAGGCCAAATTGGAGAGAGAGTTACCCTGGTTAATAAAAACGTAAGGGTGGCTTGGTACACAGATGAACCAGGCACGAGTGATATTAGATATATTTGTTATGAAGTTCGTTTACATGGAGATGTTATAACAAGCGCTACATGTATTAATGACTTTAAAGTAATAGAAGAGGAAAACTATGCTTATTATGACTTCTTGTACACAAGTCAATTAGCAGCAGGTGTTGAGATAACTTTCTGGTTAAGAGACTTTGCCGGTAATGAAAAGGATGTAGAGCAAAGAAGTAAATTCGTTCTAGATGTTGAAATTACTAGGGCTACTATATCTGGTAGAGATTTAACAGAGATTCCTGAAAATTACATTACTAACCAACCACATATAATTTTAGAGATACTTAATGAGGGAGCTGTTTATAGTTCCGGACACTTCTATATGCCGGTACAAGTCGGTGTTCCTTACCTTACAGGGATCACCTATTACACTAGAAATATTTCTGGGGGATATAGTCCAATTCCACAACGACCAGAGTTAACAGGAGAAGGAAACTATGTAAGATTAAATGTTGAGTATGCACTTATAGATGTTAAGACTTATACTACTATTGAAAGTGGTATCTATGAAAATTACATTAATAAACTTTCTGGTATAAGGGATAGGATTAGTGACAATGTTGAATTAACATTCACTATAACTAACCCTCTAATGGGAGAATATAGAAGAATCGATAACAACGCATCATCACATAGACACCATGTAAAACAATATTCAATAACAATTGATATATTCGCACCTGAAATAAGGATTAACAGGGATAACTATGTTGAGGTAGACGGTGCATTTGGAAATAATTTATATAGAGGAACGCTAACAATAGCTTTAGAGTCTGGTGCTAAAGGGTTCTTATGTAAACTAAATTATGAGACTAATGTTTGTACAAATGAAATAGAATTCATGGAAGGCTATACAATACCTAATCTAGCAAGTAACAGTGGTAAGTACTCTTACTATACTAAGGATGCAGTAGGTAATGCTAGTGAGTTATACCTATTTGAAATTGATAATATCACTCCTTGGTTTAACTTTATAAATCAAAGTGATAGCCTACCGGTTTCAGAAGGAGGATTCACTAATGCTTCTAATATTGATATTAGTGTTAGTGACAATATTCTAAATGATAAGATCACGCTAGAATATCAATTATGGTCACCAGGTGCTACAACTTATGGTGAATGGATAGGTCAGTCTGTTAATACTTATTCATTTACTGAACAGGGAAGATACAAGGTTAGAATAAAGGACGTTGCTGGTAATGTTTCCCCAGTTAGAAGCTTCATTATCGATAGAAGCGCCCCTGAAGTCAAATTTATGACCAGCGGTGATACGGGGACAAGAGAAATGTATAACGGTGAGATAATCCTTAGTGATCAACATCCATTCTCTATAACATGGAATGACGCAGTTCAAACTGGTAATGCAGCACCGATTACTAAAGTACTAGTAAATGGTGTCCTATATAAAAAGGGTGACTTAATACCTGCTAGCATACCTACAGGAGAAGAGGAAGAAGAAATAATCTATAGGTATGGTAAGACCGGAGAATTCGATATTGTGGTAACTGACTTAGCAGGGAATATCTCAAGATATAGAAAAGTTGTTAGAAATTCGAACTATATTTGCCTAAATGGTCAAATAGTAAACGTTAAGGCACAATATATGTTTAGGGGTAACAATATTACTTTTGGTATTGATAAAGAGTTTAGATTTAATAGTAATGATGTAGTGTTGTTTGCAATTCCAATGAGTTCATCTAATGACACCTGCTCATTTACTAATTACAAGATGTTAGATAGTCGTTCCTTCTATGAAGTTAGGGATGATTATGCAACTATTAACAACTCAGGAGAGAGTGGAATGAAGTATGTTCTAGATTCTAGTTACTCTTCAAAAATAGAACTTAATAATAGTTATGTTTATGCATTTGTAATTGAAAGAGAAGTCGCAGAGGTAGATTTACAATTGCCGGTTGATAGATTCTTCTTCTTTGAAGATCCGATCGGTTGGAGCATCATATTTGCATTAGGAGTTCTAATTCTATATTCAATAATTAGAGTAATGTTTGTTAGAAGAAAAGCAAAACTGTTATAATGTAACAATTATTAACAAGTTTGCTAAGGAGAGAGATAATGAAGTTAATTGTAGGTTTAGGAAATATTGGGAAAGAATACAATGATACAAGGCATAACATCGGTTTTAAACTAATCGATGCTTATGCCAGTTATCATGGTATTGAAATAGATAAAAAAGGCTACAAAGGCTATTACTATAAGGGTAAAATAAATGGTGTTGAGACAATTCTTTTAAAACCAGCTACTTATATGAATTTGTCTGGTGAATCGCTAATAGATATAGTTAATTATTTTAAAATAGATATTAAGGATATTTTAGTTATCTATGATGATTTTGATTTAGAGTTTGCTAAGATAAGGATTAGAGAGAAAGGTAGTGCCGGTGGACATAACGGGATGATTAGCATTATTAGCCACTTGCATACAAGTAACATTAAACGGGTTCGTTTTGGTATTGGTGAGAGCGAAGGAAACAGCATCAATCATGTCCTTGGTAAATTCAGTAAAAAAGAATTAAAGGTTATTGAGGAAAAAGAAGAAAAAGTAATTGCTTTACTAAATGATTTTCTAGTCATGGAAGATTTTAGTAAGCTGATGAGTAAATATAATTAATATGGCAAGAAAACTGTTAGATAGCTTTAGGGATCAAGAAATTGTCCAAAGTCTAGTAAAGGAACAGGGCACTTTTGTGGCAAATTCTATTTTAGAAGAAGCCCTTGTAATAGCAAGTGCATACTGTGTTAAACCTAAAAAATATTTAATTGTTAAGAACAACTTGTATCAGGCGCAGAGACTATTTGAATACCTTTCCTACTTTTTAGGTGAAACAAGTGTAACTAGTTTCTTCTTTGATGAGACTTTGAGAATAGAGGCCCTTTCCGCCTCTAAGGAATTATTGTCTCAAAGACTAGATAGTTTAAATATGTCACTTAAGGAAGAACCAAGGATAATTGTAACCCACACACTGGGTTATATTAGGCATTTACCTAGTAGAGATAACTTTGTTAAGTTTACAAAAGTTATTACTACAGGAGAGGTTATCAGTAGGGAAAAACTGATTAACTCCCTTACCAATGCAGGATACAATAGGGTTAGCAAAATAAGTAATCCTCTGGAATTTTCACCTCGTGGGGCGATTATCGATTTTTATAGTGTTAATTATGAAGACCCCGTAAGGATTGAATTTTTTGATGACAAAATAGATAGTATTCGTTTTTTTGATATTAATACCCAAAGGACAAAGGAAGTAGTCAGTGAAGTGGTAGTATTACCAGGGAGTGAGTTTATTGTTACTAATAAGGACATCCCTAAGGTTATAGATGAAAAACTAAAGGAAGCAAAAACAAAACTTGCTGCTTCAGTCTACGATGAATTAGAATTTAATATTAATAAGGATATTGAATCATTGTTGAGTGGTAGTAACAACCCTAGCCTAGCCAAGTATTATGAATTATTTGAAGAGGTTAATACTATTAGTGATTACTTTAAACCAGATATATGTCTTTTGATGGATAAAGTAGCTATAGAAGAGAATTTCTTACTAATTGAAAGAGAAATGTTTGAGTATCAAGAGGAACTATTTTGGTTAGGCAAGAGCCTAAACAATCTAAAACCATATAAAGATTTAGGAAAAGTCCATTATAGAAACAAGAGCAACCTAAGTTTTAAAAATATTGTTGAAGATAAGGGAGATTTATCTATTGATATAAAAGGAGTTTCCAACTATCAGGGTAATTCTAAACTACTAGCAGAAGAATTAAGAAACTATTTAAGTGATGGTTACAAGGTGTTTGTTTATCTAAACAATCAAAATCAAATAGAAACATTTAAAACTATTTTAAATGAAAATGAAATACATAGCGATGATATAAAAATTATTAGTGAAATGCTTATTGAGGGTTTTGCTGTACCTTTTAAAAAAGAGGTATATCTTAGTAGTAAAGAGATTTACGGAGTAAATAAATTTACTAGTAAGTATTTTAATAAATATAAGAGTGCACGTGAGATAAGTGGTTACGAGGATCTTAATATCGGTGACTACTTGGTACACGATAACTACGGAATCGCTGTATATAAAGGTCTAAAGACTATCAAGAGTTATAACTCAGTCAAAGACTACCTACATTTAGCATATAAGAATAATGAATCTCTGTATGTTCCTTTAGAACAATTCTCTATGGTTAGGAAATACGTCGGGGCCGAGGGGAGGATACCCACCCTAAATAAACTTGGTAGCAATGATTGGGAGAAGACTAAAAATAAGATAAAAGGTAAGGTAAAAGAATTAGCCATTGACCTTATTTCTCTCTATGAGAAGAGGACTAAAAAGATTGGTTTTGCTTTTTCTAAAGATGACGAGATTCAAGAAATGTTTGAAAATGCTTTTGTCTATGAACCTACCAAGGATCAAAAGAATGCGATAAAAAGAATAAAGGAAGAAATGGAGAAGGAAGAGCCTGCTGATATCCTCTTATGTGGTGATGTAGGGTTTGGTAAAACAGAGGTGGCTTTTGTCGCGGCCTTTAAAGCTATTAGGGATAACAAGCAAGTGGCTATTCTTTGTCCTACCACCCTGTTATCATCGCAACACTATTCTACCGCAATAGAGAGATTTGAAAATTTTGGTGTCAAGGTAGCCTTACTTAATCGTTTCAAGAGTGCTAAAGAGCAAAAAGAAATTATAAGAGATTTACATTCTGGCAAGGTAGACATACTTATTGGAACTCACAGGATACTATCTAGTGATGTGAGGTTTAAGGATCTAGGTTTACTAGTAGTGGATGAAGAACAAAGGTTTGGGGTAGAACATAAAGAGAAGATAAAGGAACTAAAAAACGAGATAGATGTGTTAACTTTGAGTGCGACACCAATACCAAGGACAATGCAAATGGCGCTTATTGGTATTAGGACCCTAATACAACTAGACACACCGCCATCTAGTAGGATGCCAATACAAACCTATGTGATTGAGAAGGACTTTAGAGTTATAAGAGAAATAATTGAAAGAGAGCTTGCTAGAAATGGACAAGTATTTTACTTGTATAATAAAACAAGCGATATTCACTCGCTAGCAAGAAAAATAGAAGAGGAAATAAGCGGCGCTAGGGTTGGGGTAATTCACGGTAAGATGGATAAGGATATAATTGAAGAAGTGTCATTTGGTTACTACAATAATAATATTAATGTTTTAGTTTGTACCACGATTATAGAAAATGGGATAGACGTTGCTAACGCCAATACCATTATCGTTGAAAATGCTGACAAGTTTGGATTATCTCAGTTATATCAAATTAAAGGCAGGGTCGGTAGAGGAGACCGCCTAGCTTATGCTTATCTACTTGTTAATCCTCGTAAACAAATGAGTGAAGTTGCGAGTAAAAGACTAAAGGCAATTAAAGAGTTTAGTGAGCTTGGTAGTGGTTATAAAATCGCATTGAAGGATTTATCTATTCGTGGTGCGGGTGATATTGTTGGTGCTAAACAAGCAGGTTTTATTGATAATATAGGTATGGATTTATATATTGATTTATTAAGAGAAGCGATTGAAGAAGAACAAGGTGTTATTAAGGAAAAAGAAAAAGAACTAGTGAGACTAGTTCAAACTAAAGGTTATATACCTCTTACTTATAGTGAATCTGAATCTAATAAAATAGATATTTATAAGAAACTAGAAGCGGTTAAGGACCTAGGTAGGTTAGTGTTACTTAGAAATGAAATCGCTGATTTATATGGTAAGATACCTAATAATGTTGAATTACTCTTAGAGAAGAGGAAGACCGAAATTTTACTCTCTAAGGATCATATTAAGGAAGTAAGAGAAAAGAACGAGCACATTGATATCATCATGTCGGAAGAGTTTTCTAATAAGGATGGTATAGGTGTAGTCCTTTTTGATATAGTCAATAAATTAGATTATAAAAACATTTCCCTTAGTTTCTTAAAAGATAATATCAGAATAAGAATAAATAAGAAAAATGTTGATTGGTTGAGTTATATTAATAAAATACTAATAGAACTAGAAATTTAAATCGTTCTTTAGTAAATAAGGATTTTCATCACTACCTTGTTTAGTTTCCTTTTCTTCTACCACGATGCTATCGCTTGCGATTCTTTCGTATCCACAGTTAATGTTTAGGAAATTAACAACGTCTCTAATGGCGTCATCCTTTGCATAATCAAAGAAAACATCATGACGTGCCCCATCATATAGTTTAAACTCTAAATTAGTAAAACCTTTACCTTTATAGAATCTTTTCAGTTTCTTTATATCCTTGCCTTTGTGGGTAAGTGAATCTTGAGCCCCACCGATAAATAGCATTGGAAAATCTCTGTCAAGATCTCTAAATTTTAAAAATTCAGGAATTCTAATTAGGTTAGAATAATATTCATGGTAGAATCCGATAGTACCAATAAACCCAGAAAGTGGATCTATAATAAATTTATCTACTTCTTCAGGATCGCTGCTAATCCAGTCATAAGTAGTCCTTAATGGTTTGAAAGGACCGTTAAGATGAGCGGTTCTTCTTTCAAATATTTGTTTACTACGATTTCTATCAGGGAACATTTTTTTCTTAACAATTGTGTCTAGATAGATGGCGTATTGTCTAGCATTATTTTTACCACAGCCTGACAGGATAACCCCGTCTAAAACAGAAAAGTGTTTTTCCATCATATATTGGGCGAAGTAACCGCCAAAGTCATGACCAAGAACAAATAAAGGTAATTCCTTGTGAGCAGTTTTCATCTCAGTCGCTAAGTAATAGGCGTTCAAGGCACACTTTTCAAAGTCTTTAGCTTTCCAATCGCCTTGCTCATTTGGATGGGAAAAACTAAGACCATGTCCGATGTGATCAATGGCATAGACACCATATCCGTGTTTATTTAACTCATGTGCAACATAGCTATAACGTCCCCCGTGATCTTCTATCCCGTGAAGAATTAAAACTAAACCCTTCATGTTTTCTAAATCACTAGGTAAACTCTTATGATAATAAAATGATTTTAATGTAGGACCATATGTTTTTATAGTTTCCAAAGTGTTTCACCTCTCAGTCAAAATATTATAGCATTTATCGCGTCAAAGTAAAAGATAATAAAGCATTTCCAGTTATTGTTATACACATTGTTTTCTAAAAATATTACAATAATAATTGTTTATATTGACTTGTTGTAGTAAAACAAGAAAAATTGAAAACAATATATTTGAGGTGAAGTTAATGAAAAAAACTGGCGTCGTAAGAAAGCTAGATGATTTAGGCAGAATTGTTATACCAAAGGAAATTAGGAATAATTTTAGAATAGAAGAGGGCGACGAAATAGAGTTCTTTGTTAAGGAAAATAATATAGTATTGAGAAAAGTTTCGGCACTAGAAAATCTAGAAACGGAAATTTTCAAGATACTACAAACATATAATGGTAGGTACAAGAATACTATTGGGATAAATAATGCTAACAATGTATTGATTGGTTATGGGAAAGAGTTGAATAAACTTGGTGAATTCCTTAAGGGCGAAGTAGACACCGCTAGTTTTAACGAAAATATCAATAGATTCTTTGAAAACAAGGAATGCTACTACATAAGTAGATTGTTTGAAGATAAAATACTGGTCATTTTAGAGGAAAATCCTATTGGTGAGAAGGAATTAGAAATAATTAAATTTGTTAGGGAGACCGTCCTAAGACTATTAAAAAAGGAATAGCGGGTTATAAATAGAAACTTAATATCATAACTTTAGAAGGGTGATATTAATGGATAAGGAAGTTAGTGTAGTAGATTCCAAAGAGCATGAAATAATTCTTAAAAATCGCAAAAGCATGCTTATCAGCGGAGTCAAGAATGTGGATAGTTTTGATAGTGAAGAATTTTTAATTGACAGCGAACTCGGTCACATACACATTAAAGGTAGTGAACTTGTTCTAGAAAAAATGGATTTAGATAATGGAAAGGTAACTATTAAAGGTAAAATAGACTCTTTTAATTACGTAAATGGACAAAAAATAAGGCTAATAAAGAAAACTTCGTAAAGAAACTATTTAAATGATGGAGTTAGAAGTACAATTCCAAGTAATGGCGATGTCCATATTTTTTGGAATGTACTTAAAGGGTAGTTGGGATTTTTTGGATTGTCTAACTGGAAAGAAAGTGATCTTAAAAATCCCTTTTGAAATTATCTTTTTCGGTCTAAATTTTGCCCTTTACTTTTACTTTTTATTTATCTTAAACAATGCAGTCTTTAATATTTATCTAATTTTCGGTGTCCTTATCGGTGTTTTTATTCATCATAGATTTTATAGTCCTAAGTTTTTGAAAGTATATCATTTAATATTTGGTAAATTAAGTGCTATAATAAATAAAAGAAAAGAGCAAAGGAAGGTAAAGAGGCTTGGAAAGAACAAAAAGAGAAAGACACGGAAAAAAAATAATAAACAGAACAATATCCTATCTTATCCTGATCGTTAGTTTGTTCATGCTTTTTTATTCTCTAAGCAGGATTGTAGACTACATAAACCTAAGGATTGAAAATAAACGCTTAAATGATGTACTGATTGAGATGCAAATAGAAAAAGAGAGATTAGAGTTAGAAAACGCTAAACTTGGTGATGAAAACTATTTTTCTTTTTATATAAAAGGCAAGTATCAATATGATGGTAATAAGATTATTGAAATAACTTCTGATTAAATAAAAACTTCCTGATAGGAAGTTATTTTTATATTTTGGTGATCCATACAGGACTCGAACCTGTGACCCATTGATTAAGAGTCAATTGCTCTACCAACTGAGCTAATGGACCAGAGCCCCATTATAATATAATAAAACTCTTAATTTTTCAATAATTAAATTAAATTAGTGAAGAAGTTACACTTACGCCGCCCTCTTTTGTAAAAGTTGCTAAGATAATATAATTAGAACCTTTTAGACTTACTTGAACATTTGGTTGATAATCTATTGATTTATAAAAGTATGAAATAGTCACCAGCATAGCGGTAGCTTCGCCCTCATTTATGTTTTCATCCACCATCATATCGAGATAGAGAGTATTGCATGATAAATTATAATCATAACTATCTATTTCTTTTATATCCTGCAGATAATCTATAGCGGTCTCATTTAAAGTAGCGCGACATCTATCGCCATACATGATTGTTTCATTATTTAGCAGCGAAACCAGTACTAGAGACACAGCTCCTAGTACAAAAACAGTTAATAAAGATAGCGATGATTTAATTAAAATATTCCATGTTTTTTTCATAAACAACCCTTATTTATTATTTACAATAAATAAGAGTATATTAATTTAACTTATTAATTTCCTCAAGTATTAGTGTATTTGCTAGTTCAGGATTTGCTTTTCCTTTTGAAAGTTTCATAACCTGTCCGACTAAGAAACCAAGAATATTAGTTTTACCACCTAGGTAATCTTTGACAGCATTTTTATTATCACTTAACACAATATTAACTAGAGTTCTAATTTCATTCTCATCACTAATTTGGACTAAGCCCTTTTCTTTAATAATTTGTTCAACAGATTTATCACTCTCTAACAATTCATTTAAAACTATTTTGGCTTGTTTTGAAGAAATTGCATTACTAACTAGCGACTTGATTAAGTCTGCAAGTTTGTTCGGTGTAAGATTACATTCACTTATAGGTAGGCCTCTCTTATTTAAAAAGGCTAAGACATCACCTAAGATAAAGTTAGTGATTAACTTAGGTTCATTGATTATTTTCACACACTCATTAAAGAAGTCGCTAATTTCTTTATTAAGTAATAGTTGCTCACTATCATAGGCAGAAAGATTATATTTAGTAGTGTAAATTTTATTTAGTTCCACAGGAAGAAGAGGCATATCACTTAATACTTGATCTATGTACTCATCGCTTAGTTTTATCGGGGCAATATTTGGTTCGCGGAAGTATTTATAATTTAGCGAATCATTTTTAACCCTCATTGTGACAGTGGTTTTGCTCTCCTCGTCAAATCTTCTAGTCTCTTGAATTATTTTTTTACCTGCTTGTAGTAGTTTACTTTGTCTTTCAATCTCATATTCGATTGCTTTTTCAACGTTGCTGATTGAATTAAGATTTTTAATCTCAGTTTTAGTACCTAAAACACTACTGCCTTTCTCTTTAATAGAGATATTAATATCGCAGCGCATTGAGCCTTCTTCCATCTTAACATCACTTACCCCAAGATATAGAAGAGTAGCTCTTAAGTTTTCTATATATTTACAGGCTTCTTTGGCACTTCTAATATCTGGGCCACTTACAATTTCAATAAGAGGATTACCCGAACGATTATAATCAATTAGGGTGTAGTCATCAAAGTGAGTTTGTTTAGCAGTGTCTTCTTCCATATGTAAACGGTTAATTCTTATCTTCTTATAAGAGCCATCGGCCTCAATTTCTAAATAACCATTTCTACCTATTGGGCGTTTGTCTTGGGTTATTTGAAAACCTTTGGCTAAATCAGTGTAAAAGTAGTTCTTACGGTCGAAGACAAGTTCATTATCTATTTCCATGTTCAGAGCTTTTGAGGCAAGAAGAGCCATCTCAACTGCTCTTTTATTTACCCTAGGAAGTGTTCCTGGCAAGGCTAAATCAAGTGGTTGTACAAGTGAATTAGGCACAGCGTTGAAACTAACTGGAGCACTTGAGAACATTTTGGTTTTAGTTTTTAGTTCACAGTGGACTTCGATCCCAATGACTGGTTCTAGATTCATTTTTCTTCCTCCTTTGCAATCATGTTTTCATATGGTAACTTACTCTCTAAGTAAGCACTTAAATTGAACAAGGTTTGTTCATCAAAAGCCTTACAAGTTAGATTTACCCCTAGAGGTAAATTACCCTTAAAACCATATGGCAGGGTAAGTGAGGGGAATCCTCCTAGGTTAGCAATAGCTAGATGATTCTCACCGATGATACATTCATCTGACATTCGATCAGATAACGTATCAAATGTTGGAGCAGCATCTGCACTGGCAGGAAGTAAGATAGCATCATAGTCTTTAAAGATGTTATTAATGGTCTCTGTAATAAGTGAGCGAACTTTCTGGGCTTTAATGAAAACATTCTCAATGTTCTCATTGTCTAGGCAGTAAGCTCCTAGGACTAATCTATTCTTAACAGATTTTCCTAAACCCTTGCTTCTAGAATTAATCATGACTTCTTCAAAGTCGTTACCTTCTTCTCTACTAGTAAAATTAATTCCGTCTAGACCTGCGTTGTTGCTAGTGGCCTCACTACATGAAATAATCATATAGACTGGGAGGATTGCTCTTAAAAGGTTAAGGTCGACACTGACTCGCTCGACAGTGGCACCGCCTTCCTTATAAATACTAATAGCGTTATCTAAACTACTTAAAATACTTGGTTCGCTAATACAATCTACAATCTCACTAATTACAGCGATTTTTTTACCTTTCACATCAGTGTTTAAATCTTTTAGGTAATTATGACCCTCACGCGTTGATGCTGTAGCATCCTTGTTGTCACTTCCTTCTAATAGTGATAGTAGGAAGGCGCTGTCTCTTACTGTTCTAGTAAAATAGGCAACATGATCAATAGAAGTAGCAAACGGGAATAAACCATATCTTGAGATTCTTCCATAAGTTGGTTTAATGCCAACGATGCCGCAGTGGGCAGCTGGTTTTCTAACTGAGTCACCAGTATCTGAACCAATAGCAAACGGGACTATACCAAGAGCGACAGCAACGGCACTACCGGCACTGCTCCCACCCGATATAGTATTTAAACTAGGGTCATAAGGGTTATACACTCTTCCTGTGTGTCCGCTCACACCGGTTCCGCCCATAGCTAGTTCATCTAAGACGGTTTTACCAATAAGTGTAGCGCCGCTTTCTTTTAATTTTTCAACAACGGTAGCATCAAAAACTGGAATATAATCTTTTAAGATATTACTAGATCCTGTAGTTAAAATGTCTTTGGTAGAAAAATTATCTTTCAATGCATAGGGAACTCCGTATAACGGAGCCTCGCTATTTACCTTCGTATCTCCTAGTATAGTAACAAATGGATTGTATTTAGAATATTTGTTGGCTAAGAGCAGTGATTCTTCCACTAACTCTTTAGCACTTACTTGTTTGTTTTTCAGTGCTTCAATTATGTCTATTAGACTTTTATTTAGGTATGACATTACTTCACCACCCTGTTTATCTTTATTTGGTTAAATTGGTGATCCTTAGAGTTTTTAAGTACATCTTTTATCTCTAAAGTAGGTCCTTCGATATCCTCTCTTAGACCTACACCTTGGATTTCAAAAGGGAAGGTCATAGGTTCTTTGCTGTCAACGCCTTCAATATTATTAATTAAATCAAACTGTTTCAAAACTATATTAAATTCTTCTTTTAGGTCTTCATAATCGGACTCGCTCATATCAAGCATTAAACTTCTTGCTAGTTCCTTCAACCTTTTTGTGGTTATTTTCTCCATCGTCTCATCTCCTTAAAACGATTTAATTTTAGCATATAACAATTATTAATTCTATGTAAGCGCTTGTTTTAGTATGTATTCTTACACTTATTTTTATTAACTTAATATTATGTAATAGGTATTAGGGGTGAAAAAGTGAATAAAAAAGTTTGAGAGTTAAAAGATGTTAGTAAAAGTTTCTTTACCATGGATAGAGAAATTAAAGTACTTGATAAAATAAGTTTCAGTATTAATCATGGTGAAAAAGTGGCTATAGTAGGACCGAGCGGGTGTGGGAAATCTACCATCCTTAATTTAATCAGTAACCTCATTAAACCTAGTAGTGGAGATATTGTGACTAATGGTGATGTTGGTTATATGTTTCAAAGGGATTATTTACTTGCCTGGAGAAGTGTTTATAAAAACATTACACTAGGTTTAGAAATAAAAGGGAAAATATCTAAAGAAAAAAAGAAACAGATCATAGAGTTGTTAAAAAAATATGATTTATATGAATTTAAGGATAGATACCCTCATGAACTATCCGGTGGGATGAGGCAAAGGGTTGCCCTTATAAGGACATTGGTTATGGAGCCGGAAATACTCTTGCTTGATGAGCCTTTTTCATCTTTAGATGCTCAGAGTAAATTACTGGTTAATGAAGATGTTTATAAAATAGTAAGCAAGGAGGAAAAAACAGTTATCTTGGTAACCCATGATATATCGGAGGCGATTGCCTTTTGTGACAAGATAATAGTTTTAACTGATAGGCCGGCAAGGATTAAAAAGGTACATGAGATAAGTTTTGATGACCTGGAGAATAGAACCCCAATGAAGAGGTAGTCTCTGGGAATGGTCTAGATGTGCTTGAACAAATAATTCATGATCACGCCAATGTATCACTAATCGAGGTAACTGGCAAGAAAAAGGATTTCATTCAATATTTTGAATACTTTAAATCTTTTGATGTAGAAAAAATAAGTGTTAAGGACTTATATGATAAACACAAAAACAAGGATATAGATAGTTTTTATCCGCTCGAGGAACTTGAAGAATCTTTCTTTTTGTTTCCTAAGTTTGATATAGTCAGGGAAGAGTATCTTCAAAAGAATTTAGACTTCTATAATGCGCTAGGATCCTTGTACCTTGGTAAGGATATTAAACACTATGATCTAGAAAAGAAGATCTCATCATTAAACAATCTTTTAGAATTAAGTAACTCACTTTCAAAGACGAGAGAGGAATTTATTGAAAAATTTACAAAAAACCTAAATAGATAACTACTGAATGTTTCTAATAAAGAGTCAAACTATAATCGTTAAAAATAAAACGGTTATAGTTTTTATTTGGATAAACTCCCAATTATTCATTTATTATCTTTTTTTTGATTTTCATAAATGATATACTTTAAACGATGAAGGAGTTGGTTTTATGGCAGTTAAAAGTTTTGTAAGGTCACAGTTACTTGAGGTAATAGAGTGTCCAGACATATCTCCCGATATAATAGTGTATCGCTTTCCAGTTTTAGATAATGAAATTAAGAATGGTGCGCAGTTAATAGTTAGAGAGGGACAAAATGCTGTCCTTGTTAGCAATGGACAAATTGCCGATGTATTCCCTGCAGGGAGATACAAATTAAAAACCGAGAACGTTCCTGTTCTTACTAAGATTAATTCCTGGTCACACGGGTTTAAATCACCGTTCAAAGCAGAGGTTTATTTTGTATCCACGACCCAGTTTACTAATATAAAGTGGGGTACTCCTAACCCTATATTGCTGAGAGATAATGATTTTGGGATGGTCCGTATAAGAGCTTTTGGGAGCTTCTCTTTTAGAATCAATGATGCTTCAATATTTATGAAGGAAATCTTTGGTG
>DUOF01000034.1 GCA_012839015.1 bacterium | reverse complement strand
CGAAGACCGTTTATGTTTCAAGTTCTCGGTTGCTTTGTGCGAAGAACGCTGAATTTGAAAAAATGATTGCTGGCGGAGGAAGTGCAGTTGCTTACGCTTGGTATATATGGGAAAAAGGATATAAAGGCGATACTATTTTAAAGTGGTTTAATTAAAACTTGGATTAACATTATTTTGACATGATTGATTTAAGAAAAGGAGATTGCTTAGAATTAATAAAGGATATGAGGGGTGATAGTGTGGACATTTCATTTACCTCTCCACCATACAATAGAAAAAGGAATGATAAGTATGCAAACTTTAAAGATATAAATGACAATTGGTATCAATTCAACGCTGATGTAATAAATGAATTATTAAGAGTAACTAAAGGGCATGTATTCTATAATCTACAAGCTAACTACTACAACAGAAGTGATGTTTATAAACTAATAGGTGAATTTAACGAGAACATTGTAGATATCCATATATGGGAAAAGTCCAACCCAATGCCAGCGAGTGGATCATCAATTACTAATGCAGTTGAGTATTTTATTGTCATGGGCGATAAATCACTTAAAAGTAATAAAACCTATACTAAGAACATTATAACCACGTCAGTTAATTCAAAAATGCCGAAGGAACACAAGGCTGTTATGAAGTATGAGGTGGCAGAGCATTTTATTTCTATGTTCACCAAAGAGCATGATATCATTCTTGATTGCTTTATGGGCATAGGCACAACAGGCGTTGCATGTGTAAATCTCAACCGCAACTTCATCGGAATGGAATTAAATGATAAATATTTTGAAATAGCTAAAGCGAGAATTGATGAAGCGATAACTGCTAAACAATTAACACTATTTTGACACTATGAAGTTATATAACTATCAAAAAAGAACAATCGATTTTTGTAAGACAAATGACAAAATAATTATATCGCAGGGGATGGGACTCGGTAAGACCACATCAATTCTACACTACTTGCATGAGGTTAAACCAACATCTGTTCTAATTGTAGCACCTAAGTTTGTAGCTAATAACGTTTGGAAGCAAGAGGCAGAAAAATGGGGGTTGGATTACTTGGCGGAGAAGCTGACAATCGTAACGGGTGACACCCCAAAAAAGAAACGGGTACAACTACTTCGGGAGAATGATTTTATTGTGCTGGGGAGGGATAATTTAAGCGATATCAAAGAAGCATTTCCAGAGGGGAAGAAATTTGACATACTGGTAATGGATGAGCTGACATCTTTCAAAAATCACGCATCAAAACGATCTGAAGCGATTTATAATATTAAAGCAAAGCAGCGTATAGGGCTGACAGGGACGTTGATTACCAACTCCGCCATTGATGTGTACGGACAATTTTTAGCTGTTGGATATGGTAATGAGTTACCTAAAAGGGAGCGTAATAATATGTTTTATAGATGGAGGGCAAGACATTTCAAGGATGTTCTAGCTGGTAGTGGTTTACAATTTCAGAAATGGAAGCTCATAACACCATTGAACCAGTTAATAGCAAAAGTTAGACCCTCCATATTCACGCTTGAT
>DUOF01000033.1 GCA_012839015.1 bacterium | reverse complement strand
AATGCTAAGATTGTTTATGTGTGTAATATAATGACACAAGTCGGTGAAACTAGTAACTATCATGTTTCTGACCACGAGACAACCTTAAATCAAATGCTACCAAGGAACATAGACCGGATAATCGTTAATACTGGAGAAGTAGATGAAAAATACTTAGACTTATACAAACTAAACAAATATGGCTGGGGAAGAGTAAGGTGTGAGTTTAAAAAAGATAACTATGAATTCTATGATCTAGTGAAGTATGAAGACAATCAAGTTTTACATGATAGTAAGAAAACTGCCAATATTATTAAGGGACATTTATAGGCAATTGTTTGCATTTTAAAGCCTAAAAATTATACAATAATAGTGTATAGACGGGGGTCAATAGAATGAATATAGTAACAAACAAACTAACAAAAATAGTAGGAGCAGCATTTAAAAAGAATGGGTATAATGAAAATTATGGTTTAACCCTTGTTTCTAATAGAAGAGATTTAGGACAATTTCAATGCAATGGTGCTTTAGCGTCTGCTAAAGAGTATAAGAAAAATCCATTAGATATAGCTAATGAGGTTTTAAGTGAGTTAAAAGATAACGAATTATTTAGTGATGTTAATGTAGTAAGACCAGGCTTTATTAATATTACTTTAAAAGATGAAGTCATCGTAGATTTCTTAAATAGTATTGATGAAGATAATAATTATGGAATCATTAAGGACGAGAGTAAAACTATTGTTATAGATTATGGAGGCCCTAATATTGCTAAACCTTTACACGTGGGACATTTAAGATCTGCGATTATTGGTGATAGTATTAAAAGGATTGCTAGAATAAAGGGTCACCATGTAATTGGTGATATTCACTTGGGTGACTGGGGTCTACAGATGGGTCTTGTTTTGGCTCAAATAGAGGATGAACTACCAAGTATTAAGGATTATGATGGCAAGGGTGAAATTGAGCTAAATGTAGGGCTAGATGATCTAAATGAATGGTATCCTAAAGCTAGTAAAAGGAGTAAGGAGGATGAAGTATTTAGAGATAGAGCTTCGCTTATAACTTTTAAGTTACAAAATAAAGATCCTAAATATTACAATCTTTGGAAAGAGATAGCAAAGCTATCTACTACTGACTTAAAAAAATCTTACGATATTCTAGGAGTAGAATTTGACAAGTGGCTAGGAGAGAGTGACTCAGATGAGTATGTTGACGAATTAATTACTTCTCTAGAAGAGCAAGGTCTACTTTATGAGAGTGATGGCGCAATGGTGGTAGATGTGGCAAAGGAAGATGACGACCACACTATACCTCCGGTGCTAATTAAAAAAAGCAATGGAGGAATACTGTATCCAACCACTGACCTAGCTACACTTATTCAAAGGGATAGAGATTTTAATCCAGACTATATATATTATGTTGTAGATAATAGGCAAGGTATGCACTTTGAACAAGTGTTTAGATGTGCTAGGAAGGCTAACTTAATAGATGATAAAATTATTATTGAACATGTAGGTTTTGGCACTATGAATGGTAGTGATGGTAAACCATATAAAACTAGACAAGGCGGAATCTTAAAACTGTCTGATCTAATAAGTACAGTTATTGAAAGTGCTAGAGATAAGATACAACACCTAGATTATGAAAGTGATGAGAAAGAATTAATTGCTAAGAGAGTCGGAATAGCAGCCTTAAAATTCGGGGATCTAATAAATTTTAGAGGTAAAGACTATCTATTTGATTTAGATCGTTTCCTTTCCTTTGAAGGTAAAACAGGACCTTATCTTCTATATACTGTATCGAGAATTAATTCTATTTTAGATAAGGCTAAAGAGTTTTCTTTTGAGGAGAGTGATTTTATCACTCCTCAAAGCGAAGAAGAGAGAGACTTGATGCTAAACTTGTTATTCATTAATGATGCCTTTGAAAATGCCTTTAGAGAGAAAGCGCCAAACTTTATAGCAGATTATGTTTATAACTTAGCTGCTTCATTTAATAAGTTTTATGTAAATAGCAGAATACTTGCCGAAGAGGATGAATCAAAAAGAGGTTCTTGGTTAAAACTGCTTCAATTGGTTAAAAATATACTTGAATTACAATTATCAATGTTAGGAATAGATACAGTAACTAGAATGTAACTATTAGGAGGTAAATCGTGGAAAGTATATGGTTGGGAGTATTTGCTCTGTTTAGTGTTATACACTTAATCTTTTGTTATATAGAACATGAGTTTTACCGAAAATTTACTAAAGTAATATTAGTACCTATTTTGATGTTATATGTTATTGAGAGTGGTAGTTTTGAACTGGAGTATGCCCTTATTATGGCCCTTTTAGGTTCTTTTCTAGGAGATATCTTTTTACTTAATCAAGACAATAAGGTTAATTTTTTAGCAGGTCTTTCGTCGTTTTTAGTAGCCCATGTATTCTATATAATGCTACTAGAGTCGAGATTAGATTTTAACGACAACATTCTTATAGTCTTAGTGTTTGGTCTGCTTGTAATGGCGGTTCTAGCCTATATGACTATTAGAAGAGTTGTTAAGAGTATGACTATCCCAGTGATTCTTTATTCACTCACTTTATTTGTAGTAACTCTTTTTAGCGGGGTTCTTTTAATCAATTCACCGAGTTGGTATAATGCCTCAATATTCATAGGAAGTCTCTTATTTATGTTTTCTGATTCCTTAGTAGCATATAGTTTATTTATTAAGGATTTTAAAAGAAAACACCTCTATATTATGGTAACATATTTACTTGCTCAGTTATTAATAGTCATAGGCTTAGTCAATTTCTGATTGATAAAGACAACAAGTTAAGTAATATATTTTAATTTTAAATCATAAATGCTATAATATACAAAAGGATGTGAGCATTATGTTTGATTTAACAGGAGTCTTCAACCCACTTATTATAGATATAGCAATACTTGTTATTGTTACTTTTGCTGTTTTGGTAGGATTTATCAAGGGAAGCAGTAGGGTTTTACTGGACCTTGTTTTAAGGATTGTTTCTTTCGCGCTTGCCTTTTCGGTTGGTTTTGGTTTTATGAAAAGAATCTTTTTAAGAAATCTAAATTTAAACAAATATATTACTAGCCCTAATGAACTTTTAAATTATTCAATAGGTTTAATACAGGTCTTCCTAGCAAGCCTTGCGGTTTACTTTGTCTTATACGGTTTACTTAAATTAATGGTTACCCTATTTAGAAAGGCACTTCGCAGAGAGAAGAGAAACAATATCACTTCTAGAATAGTCGGTGGCGTTGTTAATGGAGCCTTCAGGGCACTGGTCTTATTTCTAATAGTCTATGCTGCTTCTGCTAGAGTTATTGGTTTAACAGAGACTATCGACAAGACGCCGATCAGTAGCAAGGTCGTTAGTGTTATGAATAAAATCATGGATGATGAAAAGGTTAATAAAGTAGTTTCTAATGAGAAAGTGTTTATTGCTCTCATAGATGGTAACTTGTTTATAAAGACAGATGAAGAAGACCTTGCAAGATATAAGGCAGCTTATGAAGAAATATTAGTAATCATGGAAGATTCAAATGCTTACTATGCTCCACTTACAGGTTCTAATATAGATGCTAGACTAGAACTTATAGAAAAGATGGTCGATAATATGATCGTCCTTACTGACTTAGCGATTATGGTTAAAGATGACTATGAAGATATAGTGATCCAGACTGATAACCTAATTAATCAGCTAATTAATGAAGTTCCAGTTGGAGTAAGTAGCAACATACTACCTGAAGAGAAGAAGAACATGCTGGCAGAGAATATGATCGAACTAGATGGAAATTCAGGGGTTAGAAGTCGGGTCTTTGATATAATTAATTATAGTGAATAATAAGAAAACGCCTAAGGGCGTTTTTTAATGCAAAAAACAATAATATTTGAAAATAAAAAACTCAGATAAATCCAAGTTCATTTTAATAATGGTGGGCGGTATCAGAGTTGAACTGATGACCCTTTGTACGTCAAACAAATGCTCTACCACTGAGCTAACCGCCCAATAATGAATATTATAAGTTATTTTATAAGTATTTTCAATGGAATATAAAAAATAAGTGATTCTCTACTTCAAAAAGTAAAGGGTATGCTCTATAATAAAAGTACTGAGGAGAATGAAGATGAGTATAAAAGTTAAAGAATCAATCGAAGCATTGGAGTCAAGAGGAGTAACAATTGATGATATTATAGATATAGTTATGCATTTACAATCGAAGTATAGTCCCGAATTAACTAGGGAAAAGTGTGAAGAAATGCTAATGAAGGTCTTGTCAAAAACTGAAGTTCAATTAACCATAATAACTGGTATAGAATATGATGTTATGGCAGAACAAGATTTATATATAAATAAAGAGTTACAGCAGTTGATTTTAGATGATTATGGTCTATTTGGACTTGATGAAGTATTGGCTTACAGTATATGTAATCTATATGGTTCAATTGCCCTGACTAATTTTGGTTATGTTGATAAAAATAAATATGGTATTATTGGAAAACTTAATGATGACACGGAAAGATGTCATACGTTTTTAGATGATATCGTGGGAGCTTTAGCAGCTAGTACTGCTAGTAGAGTAGCCCATCATTATGGAAAGAAAAGAAGAAATAACGGAGAGGAGTAGAGTAATTGGACTTAACAGTTTTTATTATAGATAATGCTTTATATGGAGTTATTTTATTTATTACTTATTTGATTTTAAACAAGGTATTTGTAAGGGCTAAAATAGCTAAGATCCTAATACCCTTGTATATTATAAAGGTTGTTTGCAACTACTTTGAACTTTCAAGTGTAAGTGCCCTGACGGATGTAACCCTAATCGGGTTATTTATTACTATTATTATTCTAAATGAGGAAAAAGTTAAAAAACTGTTAAAGAGAAAAAGAACTACTAAAACATTCACCTCTTCGAGCGAGAGTGAAAGAAAAGTTCTTTACCAAGTGGTTGATAGTGCCGTGAATGTTTTATCTTCTAATAAAATCGGAGGTCTAATGACTTTTGAAAAAAACAACTCACTAGAAGAATACATCAAAGTAGGTGTTAAGATAGATGCACCAATAAAGGCAGAATTACTAACTACTATATTCTATCCAGGTACTACGCTACACGATGGGGCGGTCATAATAAGAGGCAATACAATTGAAGCCGCTTCAGTATACTTCACCCCAACAACTAAAGCCTTAAAGGGTAAATATGGAGCAAGGCATAGAGCTGCTATTGGTGTTAGTGAAGTCTGTGATGCAATAACAGTAGTTATCTCTGAAGAGACAGGCAGGATATCAATTGCTATGGATGGGGAATTACAGGCAGTTAATAGAGAGAATTTTGTCCATATCTTTAAGGAGTTAATGGAAAGCGAAATATAAAAAGCAGAGTTATTACCCTGCTTTCTTATAACTTATTTGAGAGTTTATTTGCTCTCTTTTTTATTGTCTACTTTATGATCACTTGTTATTTCTTTAATAGAAGCAACTAGACCTCCAAGATTTTGAAGTTCTGAAGGAATAATAAGTTTAGTAGCTCTACCGTCTGCTACAGTTTCTAATGCCTCAAGACTCTTTAAAGTAAGGTATTGTTGACCTGGTTTTGCCTTATTAATGACTT
>DUOF01000032.1 GCA_012839015.1 bacterium | reverse complement strand
TGGTTAGAGGAAAGAGTTTACTAGATGCTAGAGCAATCTTAAAGAATGTTAATAAGGCTGCTTGTCCAATCGTCTTAAAACTAATTAACAGTGCTGCTGCCAATGCAGTTAACAATAAAGGTTTAGAAGAAGAGAAATTATTTGTAAAAGAAATTTATGCTGATGAAGGTATGAAACTAAAAAGATTTAGACCTAGAGCTAAAGGTAGTGCATCATCAGTAACTAAAAGAACTAGCCATATTAACGTTGTGCTAGAACAAAGGTAAGGGGGGAATTAATTAGAATGGGTCAAAAAGTAAGTCCGACGGGTCTACGTGTAGGAATTAATAAAGATTGGGAATCTAAATGGTACGCTGAGAAAGATTATGCTAAATACTTACATGAAGATATTAAAATTAGAAAACTTCTTAATAATAAATTGCAAGAGGCTATCATTTCTAAAATCTTAATTGAAAAAACTAAAGATAGCATCACAATTAACATTCATGCCGCTCGTCAAGGTGTTGTCATCGGACAAGACGGAAAGAACGTTAAAGAATTAGAAAAACAAATTAAGAAGATAGTCGGAGACAGAGATGTAAAAATTAATGTTTCTAAAGTAGAAAATCCTGATTTAGACGCTAAAGTAGTTGCTAGATCAATTGCTGCTCAATTAGAAGCAAGAGCTTCATTCAGAATAGCTCAGAAGAAAGCTATCCAAAGAGTTATGAGAGCAGGAGCAAAAGGTGTTAAAACACTAGTTTCTGGAAGATTAAATGGTGCTGATATGGCAAGAAGTGAAGGATATAGTGAAGGTGTAGTACCTCTACATACACTTCGTTCTGACATTGACTACGCCACTAGCGAAGCACATACAACCTATGGCCGTTTAGGTGTTAAGGTTTGGATATGTCGTGGAGAAATTCTTCCTGAAAAGAAAAAAGATAAGAACGAAGAGAAGGGAGAGTAATCTTTATGTTGATGCCAAAAAAAGTTAAATATAGAAAACCTCATAATGTTTCTTATGAAGGTAAGGCAAAAGGCGGAACCTTTATAGCTTTTGGTGACTATGGTCTACAAGCTATGGAAGGATCTTGGATTACTAATAGACAAATAGAGGCTGCCCGTATTTGTTTAGCTCGTTATACTAAAAGACAAGGAAAAATCTGGATCAGAATTTTCCCGCACATCGCCAAAACAAAGAAACCTTTAGAAACTCGTATGGGTAAAGGTAAAGGTTCACCAGATAGTTGGGTAGCAGTAGTTAAAAAAGGAACAATTATGTTCGAAATGAGTGGGATTAATGAGGAAACTGCCCGCGAAGCACTAAGGCTAGCTTCTCACAAATTACCAGTCAAATGTAAAATAGTTACAAAAGAGAGTGGTGAGTAATATGAAACTAGAAGAAATCAGATCTCTAAAAAATGAGGAATTAAAAGTTAAAGTTGAAGAACTTAAACAAGAATTATTCGCAATGAGGTTCAAACAAGCTTCAGGACAATTAGAAAATCCAGGAGAAATGAGAACTGTGAGAAAAAGTATTGCTCGAATTCTAACTGTGATTAGAGAGAGGGAAATGGTTAAATAATGAAGGAGGTAACTGAAATGGAAAGAAACAAAAGAAAAGTACTTACAGGTACTGTTGTATCTGACAAAATGAATAAGACTATTACAGTGTTAGTAGAAACTTACAAAAAACATCCTTTATATCAAAAAAGAGTTAAACATTCTAAAAAATATAAAGCTCATGATGAAAATGGAGTAGCAGGAATTGGTGATACAGTAGTAATAATGGAAACCAGACCTTTATCAGCAACTAAACATTTCCGTCTTGTAGAAGTAATTAAAAAGGCTACTGTAGCTTAAGAGGGGGAGGAAAAGAATATGATTATAAATGAATCAAAACTAAATGTTGCAGATAATTCTGGCGCTAAAAAAGTAAAAGTCTTTCGCCTTTTAGGTGGATCAGTTAGAAAAAGCGCTAATATCGGTGACATTGTTGTTTGTTCAGTTAGAGAAGCTATTCCTCACGCTGCTGTAAAAAAAGGTGATATCGTCAAAGGTATTATTGTTCGTACTAAATACGGTGTTAACCGTAAAGATGGAACTCACATTAAATTTGATGACAACGCGGTTGTGTTATTAAAGAATGATGGAAATCCAAGAGGAACGAGAGTCTTTGGACCAGTAGCTAGAGAACTTAGGGAAAAGGGACCAGGTTGTATGAAAATTGTTTCCTTAGCACCTGAAGTTATATAGGAGGAACGTAAAGTGAGATTAAAAAAAGGTGATAAAGTAGTTGTAATAGCAGGGAAAGAAAAAGGAAAAGAGGGAGTCATTAGTAGAGTTTTCTTAAAGGAAGAAAAAGTTATTGTAGAAGGTTTAAATAAAGTTAAAAAACATATTAAGCCTAATCAAGCTGAACCTGAAGGAAAAATCGAATTTAAAGAAGCTCCAATTCATATTTCTAATGTAGCTCTGCTAGATCCAAAAACAAAGAAACCAACCAGGGTTGGTTACAAAATCGAAGATGGCAAGAAAGTAAGAATTGCTAAAAAATCATCTTCGGTAATTAAATAGGAGGAGGAAGAAAATGGCTGAAACTAAAAAAACAACAACTAAGAAGAC
>DUOF01000031.1 GCA_012839015.1 bacterium | reverse complement strand
GTGGCAATAAGAGCTTGATAAATAGGATTTAAATTAGCAAAGTATTCCAAAATAATCACCTATTAATAGATTACGTCCTATAATCCAAAAAGTTCTACATATTTTTAGCACTCCACCCTTGACAGTGCCAAAGATATCTTTTAAAATAATAATGGAAGGAGGGAAAAAATGAAAATTATTCCAAGAAGAAATAGTTTTTTAAGTTTACTTGATGATGATTTTTTCAGAGATTTTTATGTTTCTCCATTTCAAGGATTTAGTAAAAGCGTAGTCATGAAGACTGATATCATCGAAAATGAAGATAGTTATGTACTTGAAATGGATCTTCCTAGTGTTAACAAAGAAGACGTCAAGATAAGTTTAGAAAACGGTTACTTAACTGTCTCAGTCAATAAAGACCATTCAGAGGAAGAAAAAGATGATAAGAAAAAATACATCAGAAGAGAAAGAGTGGTAGAAAATGCATCGAGAAGTTTCTATGTTGGAGATATTAAAAGATCTGACATAAAAGCTAAATACAAGGATGCAACTCTAAGAATAACTATCCCAAAAGAAGAAACAATCAAAGAAACTGAAAAGTATATTGAAATAGAGTAAACTTAAAAGACGAGCACCTAATGGTGCTTTTTTTGTCTATATTCATGGTTGAAAAACAAAATTTATTGAGTTAAACTATTTATATATGGGGGATTTTACTATGAATATTAATGATGTCTTAAATTTTGTTAAAGCAGTTATAAAAAAAAGTTGTTATTACTAAACTCGCGTTTAAATATTACTCCACGGTAGGAGCAATGTTTTATTCTAATAAAACTAAGAAGTTCCTGATTGAAAGTGAAGTAAAATCATTAAATCAATAATAGTAATAGAGTTTAATGTTTATGTTTAGTTGATAATAAAAAATGTAAAGGTTGATGTGGGAATGGTTATTGTTTTAGAGTGGTTTTTATACTTTGTAATATATTCTTTAATAGGTTATCTCTTCGAGGTTATTTATTGTTCGTTGAGGAACAAAAAATTAACTAATCGGGGTTTTTTACGTTCACCTTTTTGTCCCTTATATGGGTTTGGTGCAGTTTTTGTTTTACTGTTAGTGAACCCATTTATAGACAATGTTATCTTAGTACTTATTTTAGGTATAGTAATTACTTCAACAGTAGAGTACATAGCTGGCTATATTATGGATAAGGTGTTCAATATGAAATGGTGGGATTACTCTAGTTATAAGTTTAATATCCATGGTAGGGTGTGTTTGCTTAATTCACTTATGTTCGGAGCCTTAGTTGTCCTGCTTGTTTATTTCGTACATCCTTTTGTAGCGGGCTTAATTAGCTCACTTAGTTTTCCTGTGCTACTAGCACTCTTCCTAGTAATGGGGGTCATCTTACTAACGGATACAATTATCTCAACAAAAGAAACCCTGCTACTAAAAAAATATACTAAGATTTATATCGTTGATAAGACGAGTAGTGAAATTAGGGAAGATAAGAAAGTTAATAGATTTGAGAGGATGCTAGTGTATTTCTTTGCCAAATACCCAAGACTTGAATTCAGGTTTAAAGGCTTAGAAGGTAAATATAGTATTAAGAAGGTTAAAGAATACTTTAAGAAAAAATTCAAAATAAATAACTAATCACTTTTACAAATCCTAAATATTCAATAATATTGACAATAGCTGCGAATAAGGTTAGAATTTGTCGAAGTAAGGTGGTAATTATATGACTTTTAAGCAATGGATACTAGGAGAAGGGGTCACCAGGATTCCTACTAGTGAATATTTATTTGGCCCTAAACATTTAATAATGTTATTCGCTACAATAGCGGTGACATTAATAATAAGTTTAATTTTCAGGAAAAAGAGTGTGAAGTCCCAGAAAATATTACTAGGTATTCTAATAGGGGCTTGTATACTTCTAGAAACAGTTCAAAAAAGTGTAAACATGTTTAAGTTAGATGTATATAACTTTGATAATGTTTATAAGGTTCTAATACCGTGTCATTTCTGTGCGATTGTAATGTATGCCTTAATAATTGCTTATTTTATTAAGAGAAGAGGATTTACTAACGGAGTTACAATCGGAGGACTACTAGCCTCGGGCGCCTATTTAGTTCATCCTGCAGTAGGTATTAACACCGATATAATTACTCTTTCACAATTTTATACTATCGCTACTCACTGCTTAGGATTCTTAATCTGTGTTTTACTTATTGTCTTTAAGATAGCTAGTTTTAAAATAAAGGAAATCTATCAACCAATCATATTTATCGGTGGATCTGTATTATATGCCTTGTTCTTGAATTTAGTGTTATTCCCTGGTTCTAACTATATGTACTTTGTACATAATGAACTAAGTTTCGATGTAAATATCCATTTGTACCGTCTTGGTCTATTATTAATTGTTAGTGTATTTGTGATAAGTTTCTACTTGCCAGATATAATAAAAAGAGTAAAACAAAAAAACAAATTAGTTAAAGCTAAGTAATAATTTTAAAAGAAAAACGTATTGTTATATAGGGGTTAAACAATGCGTTTTCATTTTATCGGAATTAAAGGTAGTGGCATGTCTGCTTTAGCAATCTTGTTAAAAAAACTGGGTAATGATGTCCAAGGTAGTGATACTAATGATTTTATCTTTACTCAAAACAATTTAAAAAAAGAGAAGATCAAAATTCTTGAATATAGCGAAAAAAACCTAAAGGGTATCGATGTAGTTATAGTCGGGCACGCATTTATTAATAGCGATAATATCGAATTAATAACAGCCAGAAAAAAGAAACTAAAAATGTATGAATACAATAAGTTTATAGCAGATTTTATAGAAAAATATTACTCAATAGCGGTAAGCGGAACACATGGTAAGACCACGACCACTAGTTTAATTTTTAATGTATTAAGAGAACACTTTAGTGCCGGCACCCTAATTGGGGACGGGACTGCTTTTATTAATAAAAATAGTAAATACTTTGTTTTTGAGGCTTGTGAATATCAAGATCACTTTTTGGTCTATCACCCTAATATTATTTTAGTAAATAATGTCGAATGGGACCATGTAGATTATTTTAAGAGTGAGAGAGCGTTTGCTAAGTCCTTTTACAGGTTTATAGAAAATGCTAAGGAACAAGTAATCATAAATGGAGACGATAAGTATTTAAAAAGGGTAAAAGGAAATAATATAGTAAGATTTGGTCTAAAAAAGAGAAATGATTATCGGGCAAAGAAAGTAACTACTAGTAAGGAAGGAATAAGTTATGAACTTTACCATAAGAAAAAGCTCATAACTAAAGTAGAACTTCCTTACTTTGGAGAACATATGGTTTATAATTCCTTAGCTGCTTTTGCTACTTGTTCGAGCGTTGATATACCAGTGGAAAAAATTATTAAAGGATTATTAAAATTTAAAGGTGTTAAAAAAAGGTTTGCGGAAACAATAATAAATGACGATGTTTATATAGATGATTACGCTCATCATCCCAGTGAAATTAGGGCAACTATTAAGGCAGTCAGACAAAAATATCCTGGTAAGAAGATCATCGCTTTTTTTAAGGGAGATCGTTATTCCAGGATCAAGATATTTGGTAAGAAAATTGCAAAGAACTAGCAAAGGCAGATCGCGCTTATGTCTTAGAGTTTGCAAGTTTTACTAAGAAAGAGGCAAACATTGATATATTACCTCCTTTAATAAGAAAGTAGAATTACTGGAGGATAATGAAGAAACTTACGGGAAGTTGGCTAGAGAGTCCAATGTTGTGTATCTTATGATGAGTTCCAAAAACATGCTAGATACAATAGAAAAGATTAAAGTATATAAAGGATGATTCAATGAGGGCAAGAACATATATAGGAATGGGGATAGGACTTGGAGTTTTGGGAACAATTTGGCTTCAAGACTCCCATTGGTTTAACAGGGAAGTAATGATGTTAAAAAGAAAACTAAGAAAAATTGAACGAAGAATGCACTACACTTTCGACAATCTTGATAAGGAAACATTAAAAAGTTATCAAACTAAGGTAATGGATAAGTTTCAAGAGATTAAATACAAGATAGATAACATAAGTGTCAAAGATATTAAAGAAAAGTCTACAGAAACTTTTTTTACCATAAAAGATAATCTGGAACACTTCGCTCAAGGATTAAATGAATTAGCAAGTAGTAGCTAGCACATACATAAACATCGTCATTATTTATTGATTTGTTAACTTTTATATGATAAAGTTTTTATAAGACTATGAATGGAAGAAGTAACTTATCCCTTTTACATAGAGAGTTAGTGGTCGGTGCAAACTAATTAAAAGGAAAGTGAAATACACCCGGGAGTTTCTTTGTTAAAAGCAAAGACGTTAAGTGCGTTAAACTAATGAGTGAGTATAATGTTTATTATACTAACTAAGGTGGTACCACGTATTAGCGTCCTTAGAGACGTTTTTTTTATTTGAAGGAGGAAACAAGATGAAAAAAGATTTATTTGAAGAGTTAAGGGCGAGAGGGTTTGTTCATCAATCTACGAATGAAGAACAGATAAGGAAGATTTTGAATGAGGAAAAGGTTACCTTTTACTTTGGGATTGATCCTACTGCTGATAGCCTGCATATCGGTCATTTCTTTGGACTTAGGTTTTTCCAAAAACTCCAACAAGCTGGACACAAAGGTATTGTCCTAATAGGTGGAGGCACCGGACAAGTTGGTGACCCAACAGGTAGAAGTGACCTTCGTAAAATGATGGATAAAGAAACGACTGAGAATTACGTTGACTCGATAAGAGAAGTTATTGCTAGATTTATCGACCTAGAGGGGGAAAATAAGGCCATCATTGTAGACAATAATGACTGGATTAATGATTACTCTTATATTGATTTTATAAGAGAAATAGGAATTCACTTTAATGTTAATACTATGCTTTCTACGGAAGCTTATGCTAACCGTATGGAAGAGGGTGGTTTAACCTTCTTGGAAATGGGTTATATGCTTCTTCAAGCTTATGACTTTGTCTACCTAAATAAGAAGTATAATTGCACCCTACAAATCGGTGGTAGCGATCAATGGGGCAACATTATCGCTGGGTGCAACTTGCACCGTAAAATGGCCTTTGCTAGTGGTGATGAAGCAAGTGAGGTATACGGACTTACTTGTCCTTTATTAACTACTAAAGAGGGAAAGAAAATGGGTAAGAGCGAAAAAGGAACACTATGGGTGGATAGTAAAAAGACACCGGTATTCGATTTCTATCAATACTTTTATAACGTTAATGACGAAGATGTTGAGATGTTACTTAAGGCGTTCAGTGATATTGAATTAAATGAAATAGAGAAGCTAGTTAAAGATGATATTATCGAAGCTAAAAGGACTATGGCTTATGAAGTAACTAAGTTAGTTCATGGAAGGCTGGAAGCCGACAAGGTCATCGAGGACGTGAAATCCCTGTATGGAGATAAAAAAGGGACACTAGATAGTATTCCTGAATTTGTTTTACCTTTTAGTTATTTAAAAGATAATAATAATATCATGG
>DUOF01000030.1 GCA_012839015.1 bacterium | reverse complement strand
GTACATACCTCAATGTTGATATACCGGACCTGCTAAAACTTGACCGCCAGGAATGACCCTGGCGGTCTTTTTTTTGCCCCGGGAGCCCGCCAACCTCTTGTTACCTTATTCAACTATCGCTATTCCTAGAGCGTAGTAAGAATTACTCAATATAAATTACCTTATGTGGAGCTATATTTCATAAAACTTAGGCATTTCAGCTTTAAATATATACACTAAGCCTAATTGACTATAAATAGCATAAATATATACGCTACCATTTTCCTTTTTTAGTAAAGCGTTCATAAACCCTCGGTGCTGGTCGTCCCAATAAATTTCCTTAAATATTTCGTGCCAACTTCTACCACCATCTCCAGTTACAAACAATCTCGGATTACCTTGCGTAACTGTATTGTGATTTCTAAAAGGCATTACTCCATAAAAGCCATCTCTTGTATGCAGAGTATCACCTTTCATGGCGTAGGTTCCAATTAGCCCTGTCTTTTCACCAAAAGTTTTAACCCAAGATATATCTTCCCATTTCATTTCAGGGTTTGTAATTCCTTTTGGTTTGCTCCACCATGAAATTCCTTCTGGTAGTTCGTCACTGCCAAACGCTATACCATCAGGGAAACAGAGTATTGATGTAGGATGAATTGGTGCCCAATTATTAACACCATACAAGCTTTCATCAAATAAATTTTGCCATGTTTCCCCAAAATCATAGCTATAATGTATTTGTCTATTTGCTCCATCACCAATGGAAACTAGAACCATACTCAAGTAAGGGTCAAACGCAACATCATGTATATGGTAGTCGTAAGGGTCAATCATCTGACCGATTGGTTTATCAAAGATAAGTTGCCAAGTTTCGCCGTGGTCTGCACTCATGTACACTTCTCTCGGAGGATTGTCAGTGCCTTTTTCACCATAGCTCGACATGAAGATGTACTTACCATATTTGCAATGACCTCTATTGATATAGGTTATTCCAGCTTTAAATTTAAACGCTTCAAACATTGTTGTTCTTTCTTCATCTGACACAAGTGTTCTACCTTGATTAGTCGAACAGATAATTCGTCCGGTATCTGACACATAAAGTGCGTGTAGCGATATAGTTTCACCATCATTCAAATATGGGGTAACATCAAAAACGACAGTGAAATTCTTACCATCTTCAGATGATTCTACTTTATTAAATGATGTAGTTGCCCAGATAACACCATTGTTATCTACATAAGACACAGACTTTGTATTTCCAACTCTGTATATTTCTTCCGAAACAATAGCAGGTACTGGATATTTTGTTGGCAAATTATTTGTTTTAATCAATAATTTATCAATCACATATCCAAACTTTTCATAGCTTGTAGGCCTTGAGTTCTGCTCAAACTGAAACTCATCTAAATCGTACCAGTGGGGAGATAGTCTTATATATTTTGCTCCAGTTGGTGCAGGAAAGCTGTTAACATCACTCCCATGAGTAGTACCATCGTATGTTACTGGTATAAAAGTTTTAAAAGCATCATAAAAAGCATACGTAGCCGGTTTATTTTTTGAATACCACTTTCCTTCCTCAATCTCTATATAATCACTGACTCTACACACTAAGTTTTGTGGCTCAGTATTAACACCACCACTAGTTGGAGATACTCTACCATGTGTTACGGCTTTGTCTTTATCAAATAAATTTTTTCCGATCTTAACATCCTTTAGCGATGTAATCGGAATCGTCTTTTCTTCAAAATTATTTTCAGTAAGTTTTAAAGAGGGCATTTTAACAGAAAAATCTTCCTTCGGTGTTAATGTTCCTTTCTGAATTTGAAAATTATTTATCAACCCCGATACTATAGAGACACGCATATATTGTGCATTTTCAGGACTTTCTACCGTTCCTACAAAATTTACATAGCTATTAATAAAATTTCGTTCTTCATCAAAGAAAACAATCCGAGCGATATAGTTGTTTGTATAACTTTGAGATGGTTCAACACTTATATATTTTGAAGTAACATATTCAGGGTGTTCAGTTAAAGCCCCATCATACGAATTCAAAATATATCCATTTATCACATTCTCTTTATCGAATAAAT